>CAJONH010000096.1 GCA_905235825.1 Candidatus Gastranaerophilales bacterium | reverse complement strand
CCCTGAATTTTTTTCCTTAAAATCCTTGCTTTCACTTACAAAGGTGTCCTTAATGCCGTTAACACCTTTGAGCGTTTCAGCGGATTTTTTGTTACTTCGAGTTCGCACCCTTGAAATGCTGTTGGGTGACTCCACTCTACAAAAATTCAGTTTAATCCACTGAATTTTTTGATTAAATGTTTTACATCTTTTCTTATCAATAATCCATGATTTATTTTTAAAATCAAATTTCAACGGCAGTTTTTCTCCCGTATTTATATAAAACAGTTCAGCTAAATAGCGTGGATATTCTTTCTCATCTAAGTTTTTGAGAAAATAGTAATCCCACGGCGGATTGCCTATATTGTCTTTTTTAAAAAAATCTAATATATTTTTCATTTATAGTCCAAAAACTTTTTACGTAGCAAATTTCAACAAAATAAGTCCAAAAAACTATCAGTTTTTCCGCTTATCATGCTATAATTCTATCATTCAATATTATTATCTTGATATTTTTATTATTGTTTATTTTAAACAAAATGTCAAGAAAAATTTTATTTAAAATAAATAAAAAATAAATTTTAATGTCGGAAAGCATAAAGTGAAAGAAAGACTTAAAAAATTAAGATTAACATTAGGTTACAATTTACAGGAAATATCGGAAAAATTAAATATTCCTGCAAATACATATATTGGTTATGAATACAGGACAAAAAATGTTCCGCTTGAATTTTTAACGGAATTGGTTAAATCATTTAACGTCAATATAAATTGGCTTCTGACAGGTGAAGGAGATATGTTTTCCGTTCTGACCAAAAAATCTGCCGACAGTGCTATTCATAGCAAAAAATACATTAATATCGGAAAGCACCTTGATGAAATTCAACAAAAAAATAATTATCCTGACAAAGAAATGGCAAAAATTCTTGGTATATACGAATATGAATATGTTGATTTAAAACAGGGATTTAAAGAGCCGACATTAAAAATTCTTGATATTCTTAAATCTTTTTTCCAAATTTCAATTGATTGGTTTTTATATGGTGATTAATCATTGTGTTTTATTGGCACTGTTGCTTTTACCGGAAATGTAAAAAAATTCATGAATTTTTTTCCGCCGTTGTTTCCGTTTGATTTATTGTTAATATGCTCTTTATCTTCTTTTCGTTCGCCATTTTGAAGTTCTACAGCAAATTTAATTAATCTCGGATTCATAATAACTACCCCAATATATAAACTAACCTTACACATATATAAAGTATTTTTTCTTTAAAAAATTGCCCTATTTTAATTAACTTTACAAAAAATTCTACATGCCTAAAATATTAATAAATTTTAATTTTTTTTATTTAATGGCAAAAAAATTTTATTAGCATGTTTTAATGATACGGGTAAGTTATAAGAAATTTTTATGCAGATAAACAATATAACACCGAACATAAATAATCAAAATGTTAGTCATAAAGGGCTTGACGGTAGAAATTTAATAAGAACACTCGGTAATTCCGATTCTTTATTATCAACTGTTGCATTGG
The DNA here is from genome assembly GCA_905235825.1 of Candidatus Gastranaerophilales bacterium. Taxonomy (GTDB): domain Bacteria; phylum Cyanobacteriota; class Vampirovibrionia; order Gastranaerophilales; family Gastranaerophilaceae; genus Avigastranaerophilus. Next base: position 9,588 of record CAJONH010000096.1, on the reverse strand, counting down.
AAACTTGTGTAACCGGAGGCAGAGGTATAAATGCTTATAAAAGAGGCGGGGAAGATGAATTTCGTGAACGTTTTATAGATGACGTTGTTTCTGCCGTATTTTGGATGAAGGGTGTTGATATTTTTAATTCTTTAGGGGATAAATTCGGTAAGAAGTTTTTAAAACTTCCAACTACAGAATTTGATGTTGGTCAAGATGCATTAAGGACTCCTTTTAAAAATTTGGAAGCAGATCAAATAGCTGCATTTGGAAGCAAAGAAGCAGCAAGACCGGTTCTAAAAAAACTTGCAGTCTTTAAATTTACAAAAATTATTTCTGCAACACTTCTTTCTACTTCCGTAATCGGATTTATAATGCCTAAAATAAATCAAAAAATTACGGAAAAAATAATGAGACAAAAACAGCTTGAAAAGAAAACTTTAAATGATAATACGAATAATTTCGATTATTTGAAAAATTATACTTTTGATGAATTTGACAAAAGAATAAGCAGCAATAAAACACAGTCATTTAAAGGTTCTTTTGTTGATACCATGACACAGGTTTCGCATACGCTTGAAAATCATACAATTTGCAAGATGCTTACAAACGATGCAGGTATTATATCAGGACGTGCTATTTCTTCCCGTAATAAAGATGAAGGTATAGAATATGTTTTCCGTGATACAACTTCTTTATTCTTTTATTTTGCAAGTACTCCGATAATTTATTCGGGCTTACAAAAACTTACTAAATCAAAAGGATTAACTGAAATTGACCCTGTTGCGGCAAAGAGTATTCACGAAAATATGCTTCAGCAATTGCAGACACAGGACGGAAAAACAGTTTCAATGCCTGCTGAACAGTTCGCACAAAAGACGCTGGGCATATTAAATGAAGAAGATAAAAAGATGATAGAAAAACTTCCTTTTAAGTCTGATGTTATTTCTCTTTCCGAACTAAAAAAACATATAACAGATAAAACGATAATTCAAACAGCTGAAAAAATGGCGGAATTACAGCCTGAGCAAGCGGGAACAGGTAAGGTTTTGACAAGGCAGCAGGTTACTGATGTGTTTAGAAACGGTTCTATTACGACTCCGGAATTTATGAAAGAAATGTATAAAGACCGTTTTGGTGATAAATTATTTGATAAATACAGATACATTTCAATGAGTAAAATTACCGAATTTAGAGATAATATAGATAAATATGCTCAATCAGTAACAGATATTGCAAAAAAAGAAAATAACGGAATTGTAGATAAAGACCTTCTTGAAAAAATAAATAAAAAAAGCTATAGAATGTCAGCAGGTTTTAGAACATTTGCAATGGCTGTTTCAGCAGCTGCACTCGGATATGCAATACCAAAACTTCAATATGCACTTACGGAACACAGAACAGGCTCAAAAGCTGCTCCTATGTTTAGAGAATTTGAAGAAGCAAAATAGAAGTATTTTATATTCTATTTTGCATTCTTTTAATATTATTAAAAATTATTTTCACTTATCTCAAAATAACTTTTAGGATGAGCACAAACAGGGCATGTTTCAGGTGCTTTTGTTCCTACTGTAATATGTCCGCAGTTACGGCATTCCCATATTTTTACTTCACTTTTTTCAAAAACTTGTTGTGTTTCTATGTTTTTTATTAATGCCCTATACCTTTCTTCATGGTGTTTTTCAATAGCTGCTACACCTCTAAATTTTCTTGCTAATTCGCTAAATCCTTCTTTTTCTGCTGTTTGGGCAAATTCTTCGTACATATTTGTCCACTCGTAATTTTCTCCGTCAGCTGCATCATTTAAATTATCAAGCGTATTATTTATTCCGTTTAATTCTTTAAACCACATTTTAGCGTGTTCTTTTTCATTTTCCGCTGTCTTTAAAAATAATGCGGCAATTTGTTCAAATCCTTCTTTTTTTGCTTTTGAAGCAAAATACGTATATTTATTTCTTGCCAGTGATTCTCCTGCAAATGCTGCTTCTAAATTTTTTTCCGTTTGTGTACCTTCATAAGGATTTGATTTGTTTTTTTCGATAGGTGTGAATTTGTTATTTTGTTTGCATTTTGGACACTGTTCTATAATTGTATCACCCTCATATATATAACCGCATATTTTGCATACATATTTCATATAAATCTCCTTTTTATAAATTAAATAAAGATGTTAATCTATTTTTTCCAAACCCGAAATTCGAGGGTCAAGTATTCTTCTGCCTACTTTTTCAAATTCAATTTGACAGAATAATATTTTATTACTGTAATTAGCAAATCCTTCGACTGTTCCTCTGCCATGCTTGGGGTGATAAACTCTATCACCTACTTTGAACGGAATTTTATTTTCATTTGACATATCAATTGTAGTATCCGTTTCATATATTGTCAATTTTTTATGTTGAATTCTATCATTTGTAACATCAGCAGGCTGAGGCGGAGTATTTTTTGTAACTTTTCTTTCTGTATTATGTTCTTGTAATCTCGGTTCTGAATTATTTCTACCCTGTTTCGGCTTTTGCTGTGCCGAATTTTGTGCCTGTATTTTTATGTTTTCAATAAGATTATCTATCGAAACAATTTCATCATCATCTTCTTCATTATTTTTTTGAACTTTTGAACGTGTATTCCGTTTTTTTTCAGTATTATTCGTTTCCGTATTTTTTTGCTGCCGTTCAATATTTTCTTGTTCTATTGTTTCAATTTTTTTAATTTCTTTATTATCACTAATTTCAATCTGATTATCATCGATATCTGAAACTGTTATTGTATTTTCTTTCTGTTGTTCTTGTTCTAATGAATCTAAATCTTCATTTATTGTTGCAAATTCATCCTTATCATTTATTTCCGGTTTAACTAATGATTCTTGTAACGAGGATTTTTCTTCTTGCTCATTAGTTTCTTGAATTTCTTTTGTCTGTTCTTCAATATTTTCTTTATTTAAAGAGTCATTTTCATTTTCTTGTTGTTGGATTTTTTCTTCCGCTGTTTCTTCTTTGTTTTTTTTATCTTCAACAGGCTCTTTTACTTCTTTTTCTTTTGATTTTTTTATTTCTTTTTTAGCTTCTTTTTTAAGTTTCTTCAGACGTTTTAATTTTTTTAGTTCTTTTAATTCTTTTTGTACTTCTTCTCTTAAATCTTGCAGTTCTTTTAATTGTTTTTGTACTTCAGTATTTTCTTCATTTTTTTCTTCATTTTCCGGTTCTTGAATATCATCAATATTTTCTGCGGTATCTGTACTTTTAATATCTTTTCTTTTTCTTTTCTTTTTTGGTTTTACATCATTTTCGGCTTCATTTAATTCATTTTCCGCTTCAGTTATATCTTCTACTATTACATCTTCTGTTTCCGATGGTATTTCTATTAATTCTTCTTCTGTTATATTTTCATTTGATTGTTCATCAGTATGTTCATCTGCTTCAACTATTTCACCCTCAAATGTATCATCATTCGGGAAAACATTTAACGTTTCAGCTAATTCATCTTCGTTTTTATCAATTGTTTCATCCTGAGTTTCATTATCATCAGAAACGGTTTCTTCTTCAATTTTATTGTCTTGTTGTTGTTCAACAGGCTCTTGTTCTGATGTTTCTGTTATTTCATCTTCGCTTTTATTAATTATTTCCTCTTGATTATCATTATCATTTGAAACGGTTTCTTCTTCAATTTTATTGTCTTGCTGTTGTTCAACAGGTTCTTGTTCTGATGTTTCTGTTATTTCATCTTCGCTTTTATTAATTATTTCCTCTTGATTATTACTATCATTTGAAACGGTTTCTTCTTCAATTTTATTGTCTTGCTGTTGTTCAACAGGTTCCTGTTCGAATGTTACAGGTATTTCATCTTCTATAACATCGACAATTTCATTACAAGTTTCGAAATCATTTTCAGAAAGAATATTTTCTAATAATTCTTCATCCTGCTTAAAAAAATCAGATGTTTTTTTTTCATTATCAGAAGACAAATCATTAACTGTATTTTCAATAACAGATTCATCCGTTACATTTTGTTCTTCTGACGTTATTTCACTATTTTGAGGAGCATGACCTAAAAGTTCTTCAAGTGTTTTTTTTTCTTGATTTGATGATGTATTATTCTGAGAAGATTGGCTTAAAAGTTCCTCAAGCGTTTTTTTTTCTTGATTTGAAGATAATTCATCATTACTTGAAGATTGTCCTATAAGGTCTTCAAGTGTTTTTTTTTCTTCGTCTAAGGAAGAATTTTTATTTTCTTCATTATTAGATTCTATAATCTGTTCTTCTTCTTCGACATCTTCAAGTTCAAAATTTTTAATATCATCAATAACGATACTTTCATATAAAGACATATCTTCATCATTTTCTGAGGCTAATATATCATCTAAGACTTCAATATCTTGTTTATCAGGATTTTCGTCGTTGGAATCATGTAATATGATTACCTCATTATTATTTTCATTGTTAATATCATCTTCGATATACATTAAAGGAGGTTCATTATAATTTTCCGCATAATCATCATTAAATAATGTTTCTATAGATTCATTATCAGATTGTAAATTTTTGTCAGAAATTTTAACTTCTTCAATTATTTCTGAATTATCGTTATTAAAACCATTCTCTTGTTCTTCCGTATTATTGATTATTTCTTCACTATCAGAATGTTGAAGTTCTTCAGTAGTATCATTATTTTCTGATTTAATAACACTTTCAGCGGGTAATAATTCTGTTTCATCCGTATTTTGTTTAAATTCATCTTCCGTAGTATCAGAAGCAGCATTTATAATATCATTAACCTGTGTATCAACGCTTTCCGAAATAACTGTACTTTCAGATTGAATATTTTTTTGATTGTTATCATCATTTTTATCTTTTTCGGATGATAAAAACGGCTCAAATAAATCATAACCTTTATTCTTTACATTTTCAGCCTGCTTGTTTTTTAAATCTTCAACAGATATTTTTTCTTCCTCATCAAGAGGTGTTTTATCAAGAAAATCTAAATCGTCTTCACTGAAATCTTCATCAACGATATATTTTGCAGTTTTTTCCATTTTTTTAGGTTCCGAAATAACAGCTTCTTTCGGGAGCATAGATTTACCCGTTGATAATATTTTATCAACATTGCGTCTTATTTCCTGATCTGCAATTTTTTCGGAAGTTTTTATATCAAATGTTTTAAGTTCAATAATCAATGGAAGATTTAGTGATGCTTCTCCAAACAATATGAAGTCATTATCATTCAATTTATGAATTAAAGTTCCGTATTGTTCATCAACTTCAGTTTGTTTTGAGGGCTTAAACAAAATCTGATTTTTTGTTAAAGATTTTAAAAGATTTCTGTGAGGAGAATCATAAGAAGTAGCTATAATCGGAATAATATTCGGATTATTATATAAAGAAACAATTGAACGTTTATCAATGGGAATATCGTTCATAGAAAAAGCAAAATAACAGCGGTTATTTAGAATTTTAGGAATAGTTTGAATTGTAAATCTGTGCCATTTTTCTTCAATTTTAGATGCATCAATTATTAAAATATTTTCATTACGCATTACTTTATTAATAATATCAAAATCTGCTTTGCTTTCAGCGAACAAACCTTCTTGAGCATACTGCCATAATTTATTTCTTAATACCATTAATCCGGAAATCGGATTTGCTGCGAACTCACTTATTACTACGTTTTTAAATAATGTAAACGGCAGAAATTTATTTTCAAGAGTTTTAACATAATCTCTCAATTCAAGAACAATGCTTTGAATAACTGCTTTATCTTCAATAGGACAATCAACAGTGTCATATTCCAAAATATTGTTAAAAGCATCCATATTCAACGGGAAATTAAAACTTTCCGTAATTGTTAATCTTGGAACATTCGCTATTCTGTTATATCTTCCGTCAAAATCAAGCAGAATAACCTTTCTTTGTTTCATATACAGAGCAGAAACAATATTTTGAACAACTGTTTTAGTATTGTCATCTCTGTCACACTGTATGTAAAGTCTTTCATTAACAAGGCTCATAGGTGCTTTTACCATACTTTTCGGGTGATATGTTAAATTTCCCAAATAAATATTAGCACTTGATGCCGCAATCATTTCAGTAATTTCATCGGAAGTAATATAAAGGACTTTTGCTGTTTTTTGCGGTATGTACCCGTTATAATATGATAGTTTTTCATCTTTATCGATATAAAGAGCAAGTCTTACATCTGCAACATTATTATTTGAATTTTCTGTCGTATATACACTTAAAATTTGACCGACTAATTTTTGATTAAAATCTTCAATTAAAAGAAAATCTGAAGGCAGCAGTTTATTATCTGCCGGATTATATATTATTTTTGCTATATTATTTTTAACTTCCAAGAGCTGCATAATAAATAACCTTCTTACCTTCTTTAAAAACTCTCACTTTACATTCCAAAACTATTATACTATAGAATATTTTTTTTAAAAATCATATTTAAGAAGTATTTAAAATCAGAATTTTTAAATTAAATTTGCTAAGTATGATTTTTTATAATAATATATAATTATGAGTTTGGAAAATGATATAAAACAATTAATAATTAATTCTTTATCTCTTGAAGAAATAACTTCGGAAGATATCAATGAGAATGAACCTTTATTTAATGACGGTTTAGGTCTTGATTCCATTGATGCACTTGAACTTGCTATGACACTTAAAAAGCATTATAATCTTTCACTCGGAGAAGACAAAGAAAAAAATAAAAAAGTTTTTTACTCGGTTAAAACCATTGCTGATTTTATAAGGGAACAGCAAAATGGATAAAAAATTTTCAAAAGAGGAAATTTATACTAATTTGTGTCAAATTTTGGAAACGGAATTTGAAATTGAAAAGTCTTTATTAAATGAAAACGCAAATTTGTTTGATGATTTGGATTTGGATAGTATTGATGTTGTTGATTTGGCTGTACGCCTGCAGCAATATACGCAAAAACGTCTTTCCCCCGAAGAATTTAAACAAATTAAAACAATAAATGATGTAGTGGAAACGTTATATTCTCTTTTATAAAGGTCTGATATGAATAAAAAAATAAAATTATTCATACCCTTTTTTATAACGTTATGCATTGTTTTATTATTTTGTATCAAGCGTTTTTTGTTTTTAAAATTTTATCCGCCCTGCTGTAATTTATTTTTCTTTTTAGTATTTTTTATTTCTTTATTTTCTAAAAAAACCGTAATACAAAAAATAGCAGAAACAACCGATGGGAAATTATCTTATAAAGTAAAAATATACACACGAAAATTAACTTATGTATGGTGTATTTTCACTTTTATTAATTTTGTAATTTCTCTTGTTACTTGTTTTCTTTCAGACCATATTTGGATATTATATAATGGCTTTATTTCTTATATTTTTATGGGAACCTTATTTATTTGCGAATTTGTATTCAGAAAAATTTTAATTGAAAAATTTATACCTTAAAAATATTGTTTTGCCGAAAAAATAATATTTTTATATAATTATTTTATGCTGCTTGATTTATTTTCAAAAAATAAAGAATACATAAGTTGTGAAGAATTGGAATATGGTCTTCATTTTGATATTATGGGATTATATCACTGTTGTTCTTTTTTTCATTCTAATAAAAATTATATACCTGTAACAAAATTAACAGGTGATTTAAATAAGGATTTTAAAAATTTTTTAAGGCAAAAAGACAAAGATAAAAAATCTCATAGAAAAGGTCATATTATAGACAGATGCGAAAATTGCTTTTCATTAAAAAAACAAAAATGGCAAAATTCAAAATTAATTAAAAAAATTGCAATATCAGCCAATAAAAGATGTAATTGCGATTGTATTTACTGCACAACACACACAAATAAACAATATTACAACAGCATACAAGATATTCCGGTCTATGATTTTATAAAAAAACTTTTCGATAAAAATCTGATATCTCAAGATTGCGAAGTGCAAATAGGCGGAGGAGAATCCGTTCTGCATTTTGAATTTGAAAAACTCATAAGTTTATTTACGGATAAACTGTCATCAAGAATTGCAGTATATACATCAGGCATAAAATACAGTGAAGGAATTGAACGGGCAATAAAATTAAACAGGGCAAATATCGTTATATCAATTGATTCCGGAAATAAAAATTTGTATAAAAGAATTAAGAATACAGATAAATTCGATGAGGTAACCGCTAATTTAAAAAAATATTGTGAAGCACAACAATATAGTACGGAAAATCATCAGGTTGCAATGAAATATGTTTTAATTCCGTTTGTAAATTCACATGAAGAATACCTTGATGAATTTTTAAATCTGGCTTTAAATTTAAACTGTAAAGCTCTAAGATTTGATATTGAAAATAATTGGTATAAAAATAATATGCATAATCTTGAAGCAATTAAATATATTTTTAAATTTATGAAATATTTTGATATTAAATCAGAGAAAATGCAGTTTCAGCATTTTTTCTTTCAGGCTCCCGATTATTTGATTAAAAATAACAAAGAGTTATATAACGATATTCAATTATAAAGATTGAATATTCAATTTATAATTAATTTGAAAATAAAATAAAAAAATGATAAACTTTAACTAACAGATAGTTGGGAGTTTTAAAATGACAAAATCAAAAGTTTATTTTACAAAAGATATATCATCTGAGGGATTACAAAAAATCTATGATAAATTAGGTGTTGAATTAAAAGGTAAAGTTGCGGTAAAACTTTCAACAGGAGAACCCGGCGGACATAATTTTCTTAATCCGCAAATGATTAAACCGTTAGTAAATAAATTAAACGGAACAATTGTTGAATGTAATACGGCATATCAGGGAAAAAGGAATACAACAGAGGCTCACTGGCAGACATTTAAAGACCACGGATTTTATGATATTGCTCCTTGCGACATTATGGATGAAGAAGGTGATATGCCTATTCCCGTTGCCAATGCTATTCAAATTAAAGAAAACTATGTCGGCAGTCATTTAAAAAATTATAATTCAATGCTTGTTCTATCTCATTTTAAAGGTCACATGATGGGCGGTTTCGGCGGTGCATTGAAAAATATTTCAATAGGTATAGCTTCAAGCAGAGGAAAAATTCATATTCATACAGCCGGAAAAAGTACAAATTTTAATGATGCATTTACCTGCGTACAGGATGAATTTTTAGAATCTATGGCAGATGCTGATACTTCCGTAATAAACTTTTTAGGTAAAGAGAATATGGCTTATATTAATATTGCAAATAATCTTTCTATAGATTGTGACTGCGATTCTAATCCTACACCTCCCGAAATGGCTGATATAGGTATATTTGCTTCCGTTGACCCTGTAGCGGTTGATCAGGCTTGTGTTGATGCTGTATATAATTCTCACGATAAAGGAAAAGCCTCTTTAATAAAAAGAATGGAAGACAGACACGGTATTCATACAGTGGAAGCGGCAGCGGAACACGGTTTAGGATTAAGAGAATACGAATTAATAAATATTGATTAATAAGACTTTTGGGTATAAATGAAGGTATAATTGCAATATTCAATTATGCAAAATATTATCTAATCCGGTTTCGCACTTGCCGCCGTGTCAACCCCGCCGGCAATGTGCTCACTTTTTAAAGTCGCCACTCTCAAAAATTCACT
>CAJONH010000095.1 GCA_905235825.1 Candidatus Gastranaerophilales bacterium | reverse complement strand
AGTGAATTTTTGAGAGTGGCGACTTTAAAAAGTGAGCACATTGCCGGCGGGGTTGACACGGCGGCAAGTGCGAAACCGGATTAGATATTATATGGAATATACATTATAATGCTTTTTATTGCTCACAGAATAAATACAATTAAAGAACTTGATAATATTCCGGATGAATATGGGGTTGAACTGGATGTTAGAAATAACGGCAATGATTTAATTATTGCTCATGAGCCTTTTGAAAATGGTGAAAACTTTGAAGAATATTTGAAACATTACCGCCATAAAATAATGATTTTAAATATCAAATCGGAAAGACTCGAACATAGATGTCTTGAATTATTAAATAAGTATAATATATCGGATTATTTCTTTTTGGATAGTTCTATTCCAATGATATATAACCTTTCTAATTCGGGTAATAATAACTCTGCGGTTCGTTTTTCCGAAATAGAACCTATTGAATTTGTTATTGCAATGAAAAACAGAGTAAAATGGGTTTGGGTAGATTGTTTTTCAAAAATACCCATTAATTATGATAAATATAAATTACTTAAAAATGAAGGTTTAAAATTATGCTTTGTTTCTCCCGAACTTCAAGGCAGAGAAGGCGATATTATTCCTTACAAAAAATATTTAACTGAAAATAATATAGTTTTTGATGCAATATGTACAAAAATTTATAATATATCAAAATGGAGATGAAATGATAATTAATTTAAAAACAATTAAAGAATTTTTATCAATAGAAAGAATTACATTTATATTAGTATTTACAATTTTTTGTTTTTTATTTGTTGGAAATTTTCTATTATCTGACTCTGTTGAAGTTTCTTTTTTTAAATATATAGATGACGGAGCATTTAATCAAAGTGTTTATGAGTGGCAGACCGCCTTAAAAAATTTGGATTTACATAAAGTTTTTAACTTCAATCATTGTAATTACGGGTGGATATTTTGGGCTTTCAACGGAATTATATCTTTTCCGTGTTATTGTTTAAACATGGAATTTATGACAATTTCAATACATAGAAATATATCTTGTATAATGTCTTTTTTAAGTTTGTATTATATATATAAAATATTAGGCAATTATACTAAAGTCAAATTTTATAAAATACTTGTTGTATTATCAATTTTATTTATTCATTCTTTTATCTTTTATTCTTCCATTTTTGATACAACTGCAATGATAGGATTTTTTGGAGTTTTATCTCTTTATTTTTTACTTAAAGATAAAGAACTTAGTATAAAAACAATTTTACTATCGTCATTTTGTATAGGTGTTTCTGCAGCAGTAAAATTATCCGGTTTAATATTAGCTCCTGTTATTGCTTTATTACTTATTGACAGATTAAAACATAATTTTTCCCCGAAAAGTATAAATAAATTAATTTTATATATTTGTTTTGCATTATTTATTTTTTTTCTTTTATACAATCCGATGATATATCTGAATTTTACAAAAAGCGAAATTAACAGTTTCGATTTAAACTCAATAGTATTGCAAAGTCCAAAATTTAAATTCTTCTTGCAGGGAATTACGGAGCATTTATATCGGCTGCCTTTTATATTGTTTTGTTTATGTTTGTATATTTCAAATATAGTTAGAAATATAAGAAATAGGCAATATGATTTTTTATATTATTTAACAGGATTAATAATTGTTTTTATTGCATTTTCTTTTATTGATGAAGAAAAAAGCTGGCTGTTTCCGATAAAATATTATATGGGAATTATTTTTCTTCTTCCTTTTTCAATAATTGAAATTGCAAATTATAAAAAAAGAGAAATAAGATGGATTCTTTCTTGTATAGTAATTTTTTTGCTCTTTCAACATAAAAATTTTATACCGGATTTATTAATGTCATATAACATAAATAGAAAAGAAGAATTGATTATATATAATCAATTAAGAGAAATATTAAAGCCGAATAAAGATGGAATAATATCATATAAGTTGAATGATATTAATATTATTCCTTATTTAAATATAAGAAAGAATGTGGAAATGGAGCTTTTATATTTTAAGCCAAATGAAAATGCTTTCTATCCGCAAATAGATGATAGCTGTGACTATTATGTTTTTATTAAACGTACTCCGGATTGTTGTTTTGACAGTACACAAGAAAAAATGTATTTAAAAAAAGTTTTTGAAGAAATAAATAATTTTGAAAATAATAAGATTGGAAACAGTATTTATATGAAAATATACGAAGACAAAAATATAACAGCATTTAGAAAAATTGATGAATATATAAATCAGGAGGGATAAATCTTAATATATCAGGTTACATTTTTATTATTAAACCAGACTTTTAAGGATTCATAATAATCAAGAACAATATTATCCTGACTGCATTTATCTTGAATTAATTTTATTATATCTTCCGTTTCTTTTGTAATTGTTTGATTATGCATTTTAAACCATTGCATTTCCACGTCAAGAATAAGCATTTTAACACCTAAAGAAACCGATAAATCATACCATTTTAATATTTCTTCCTTAGAATCGTTCACTCCGGGGATAATAATATACTTTGAGCGAACGGAAATATCTGATTTTTTTTGTGCTTGAACATATTTTTTTATATTCTTAACAACATTATCAAAACAGGGTACTTGTTTTACTTTCAAAAAAGTTTCTTTATCAGCACTATCCAGAGAAATTATTAATTTTATATCATAGTTTTTCAATAATTTTTCTATTGATTTTGAATATTTAATTCCGTTAGTATGAATCATATAATTTGATATACCGTTTTTCATACATAAATCAAGAATATTTTCAAAGTTCTTCATTATTGTAGGTTCTCCGCCCGCAAATTGAATGTAACCGTATTTGTCATCTTTTATGAGTTTTTTCTTAAATAAATCTTTTATTATGGGAAATACATTTCTGTCTATTGTTTCAGCTCCGGGAATACCGCAATAAATGCATTTACTGTTGCAGATATTAAATGAATCAATATCAATAATTGATATATAATCGTCTTGCGAAATATTTTCAATTTCTTTAAGAAAAATACAGCCTTTGCATTCATCAGGAACTGTTCCGTTATATAATAATTTTTTATATTCTCTTTTTTTATTAAAAATATCATCAATATTATATTTCTCGTAATCGGATAAAAACGGCATTCCTTTATTGTTATGTGCAGATTTGCAGCACATTCGCACTGCATCATAGAAAAAAGTAATTCCTTTATCAATATACATACAACCGTATTTCATAAAACCTCTATACATTATCGTAAAAATATTTGTTAATCACATACCTTGTTCTATCCCAAAGATTTATATTAATATTTTTAAGTTTACACAATTCTTCAAAATGAAAATATAAATCTTTATAATGAGGCGGAAGCGGAGTTTTATCCAAATCAGAAAATAACAAATATTTATTGTCTATCATAAATTCAACCGTTTTAATTCCAATATCGGACATTAAATTAATAAATTTTGTAATTTCCTCTTTATTATCGTTAATATGTTCAATAACTATATATTTAACATGCACTCTATCCGGATTTTTACTTTTTGCATATTTTTTCAGATTGGATATAAAATCGTTAAATTTATCAACCCGCTTTATTTTTTTATAAAGTCCGGCATTTCCGCAGTCCAAAGATGTAACAAACCTTGCATTCCCCATATCAAGCAATTTTTTTACAACAGGCTGATATTTTATATTATTCGATAATATAAAGAAATCCTTAATTCCCTGTTTTAAAAATTCTTTTACCATAGGTTCAAACTCTTTTAAAACGGAAATATCTCCGCCCTGAATAAACGCTGTCAGATTTTTTCTGTCTAATAATTCCTGTTTATATAATTCTTTAAGTAAGGGCAGAAAATCATAATATTCACTTTTTTGTGCCTTTGTTGTAATTACACCTTTTGAATCCGTCATTCTTGCACAGTAGATACAACCGCAATTACAATGAGTCCAATGACTGACATTTATCAGATTAAATGTCGGTGAAATAACATCAAAAGGTTTTCTCTCTCTTAAAAAAAAGCAATTTTTACACGGAGAGTTTTCTAGATCTTTTTCATTTAAAAAATCAAAGGACTTATATTTTATTTCTCTGAATTTATCCCAATCAATTTTTTGTCCTTTATATCCCTCATAATAAACGGGGCCGATTTGCCCAGAACAGCAAGACATTATTCTATCGTGAAAACAGGATATTACATTATTTAATTCTTCACAAAAATAATATTTCATTGAGTATTACTGCCAAACTTATTATAATAACCTAACAATATCTTATTATATTATACATAAACAGGTGATTATTGTATAATATTTAACAAATACAGCCTGATTGAAATGATAAAAAAGGAAATATATGAAATATAAATATTGCGAAAATATGAATAATCATTTGTGTTTTAACGGTAATAGAATATTATATTGTACTACGGGCAATAATACAAAGTCCAATTCAAATTTAACAATAAAAGAAAACTTTGACGGCAGTGATTTTGACATTAACGAATATTTTGATAATACCGAAAAATTAAGAAATGATTGCAAAAAAGGAAATATAATTAATAATTGTGAAGGTTGTCATTATCTTTTGGAAAAAGATTGGGATGAAAATACTTTTGAACGAAAAATAAAATATATATTAATATCTAATTACAGAGCGTGTAATTCAAAGTGTATATATTGTATAAGCAGAAGCGACTACAATCCTAAAAATATAAAAAATGACACCTATAATATTCTGCCGGTTATAGCTGATATGATAAATAAAAAAGCAATTACTAAAGACACAAAAATTGATTTTGCAGGCGGAGAATGTACATTATATCCTTATTTTGAGGAATTGCTTCAATTGTTAATTCAGGCGGATGTAAAAGATATAATTATACATACAAATGCAATTATATACAGTAAAGCAATAGAACTGGGGATTAAGAAAGGTATTGTAAGTATTTGTGTATCTACGGACAGCGGAACTCGAAAAATTCACGAAAAAGTAAAAGGGGTAAAAACGTATAATACTGTTTGGAATAATATAAAAAAGTACAGAAAAGCAGAAGGAAAAACTTTAGATAATAAAGTATGCGTAAAGTATATTTTAGTTGAAAATATTAATGATAATGAAAAAGAAATTGAAGAATGGATAAAAAAAGCCGTTCGGAATAATATTAATATTTTACGATTTAATGCTGATAATGATATATTCATTAAATATCAAAAAAATGATAATAATAATCATCCCTATTTGGCAAAAATAATCGTATTAAGTGAATTTTTTGTTAAAACAGCACAAAAATATAACGTTAAATATATTCTGGATTACAATATAGATGCTGCATATAAAATGCTAAACATAAATATGCCCCATTTTTAATATTTTTCATTCGTATAGAATTTTTTTATTCCTGTTTTAAAATATTTTAATTTTATAAAATCAATAATATCACTAAAACTTGTTTTTCTCTCTTTTGCCTGTTGAAGAAATGCATGATAACCCGACAAAAACCCTTGATTTTCAGCCATTTTTATCATCTTTTTTGCCATTTTTATATATATCGGATTGGCATTGTTGTTGACACTTCTTAAATATCTTCCCTCTATATCAACTCTTACCCATGTGTATTTTGCACTTTTGGCTATTTTTAGGAATTTTTTAAATTCTCTAAAATTATCATTAATACCGGGAATAATAATATATTTTATTGTTAATGTATGAATATTTTTAGTATCTTTAGCATATTTATGAATGTTTTCCACTACTTTATCAAACGCATCAACTCTTTTTATTTTTTTATAAGTTTTTCTTGTTCCGCAATCTAATGAAATAACAACATAAGTTGAACCGGCTTTTATGGCTCTATTTAGGCTTTCGGAATAATGAAGCGCATTTGTCGCAATATAAATTTTTGCAAAATTAGTTACTCCAAATTCTTCAAGAATGGCATCGCACTCACTATAAATACTAAATTCTCCGCCGCCTACATGAATTTCTAAATTCTGACGCAAAACACCATTATCTTTTAAATACTTTAAAAAAGGTAAAACCTTATAATGATTATTAGACCGTTCATACGGTTTTAAATTATTTGAACAATATACACAATTTATATTGCAGCAGCTAAAATTTGTAATTGTTATAAAATCGATATATTCACTTTCATCCCAATCTGCTTCTTTAATTTGGAAACAGCCTTTGCATTCTATAGGGCAGCTTCCATTTTTAAATTGAGAAGAAAAATAACGCATTCTTTTAAACAGCTGTTCTTTAGGAATGATTTGACCTTTGTAATCAGGAAACAAAACAGGCGGCAATCCTCCGTTAATCTGGTCATTCGGAGCATAACAACAAGAAACTATTTCCCCCTGATAAAAGCATATCCCATGTAAACTTAGATTACAACAACTGTACATACTAACATACTATTAGAATATATAAAAGAAGTCAAGAATTAGTGTCTTTATTAAATTTTATACAATAATTCGTCATCTAATAATTTTCCGAATTCTTCAAATTTTAAATCTAATGCCCTTAAAACTTTTGCTATATTGTAAAATGAAGCCTTTGTTTTCGCATTTATAATATCGTCATAAGTCGATTGAGGAATATCATTACCTGCACACAGGTCGGTATATGTTATGCCTTTATTCGATTTTACTTTATTT
>CAJONH010000094.1 GCA_905235825.1 Candidatus Gastranaerophilales bacterium | reverse complement strand
TCTTTTTAAATATTATATTGAAGACTATCCCCATGAAGAAATAGATTATGAAACACTTGAAAAAATGTAAGAGCCAGAGAACAGGAAACAAAATCAAAATTCAGCAATACTTTTATAGAAAGCATTTGTTCCGAAAGCTGGAGCAACAGGTCATCGGATACATTAAATCAAAAAGATTTACATAAAACAATAAGAAAGGCTGTACCGACTTTAACGATGGAGCTTCAAAATAAATTTGAAAATGATTATAATAATTTAATTGCAGAAAAGAAGGAAAATTAATGACAAATAAGAGATTCTTCACCCTAAAATGTTGTCGGTTCAGAATGACTGCTGCAATTGAATTTTAGATTTCTTAATTTTTTATTGCGGATATTAGATATTATAATTTAAACGGATGATAAAAAATATCTGAAAAAATTGTAGAATAAATACTTAAGAGGCTTAAAATGAATAATTTATTAAATTTGGACAACGTATTTCTTACGGTAAGTATTTTTTCTACGTTATTTTATATTACAAAAATGATATTATACTTTTTTGTCGGAGGTGATAGTGAAGTAGATGCATCATTTGATGCAATTACGGAAACGGAGATTTCGTTTAATTTTATATCAATCCAATCAATACTGGCATTTTTTATGGGATTTGGCTGGAGCGGTTTAGCCGCACTCGTACAATTTCAAACAGGCGGTAAAATTGCTTTATTAATTGCAATTGTCGTCGGTTTAATTTTTATGTACATGTCCGCATATTTAATGTTCTGTGTTAAAAAACTTACAAAAACAATAAAAACCGATATAAATGAACTTAACGGCAAAACCGGAAGAAGTTATACATCTTTTGCACCAAAGGCTAAAGGTCAAATTGAAATTGATTTTAACGGAAGATTATCGGTAATAGATGCATATAATTTAACTGATGAAGAAATTAATGCATTCACGGCAATAAAAGTTGAAAAAATAGAAGATAATAAGATATACATTATAAAAATTTAAGAGGAGGTAAAATGTTTCTAGATCCTGCCTTTATGGCATTCATAGCAGTACCGGTATTAATTATAATTACCGCATTTTTATTTATAGCAAACCAGTATAAACGCTGCCCGTCAAATAAAATTATAGTAGTATACGGTAAAACAGGCGGTAATTCAACTGCAAAATGTGTACACGGCGGAGGTACATTTATTATCCCGCTTGTTCAGGATTACGGTGTATTGTCCTTAGAACCTATGACTACCGATATTGACCTAAAAGGTGCGTTGTCAAAAGGTAATATACGTGTAGGTGTTCCTTCCACTTTTACATTTGGTATTTCTACCCGCAATAATATTATGATTAATGCGGCAGAACGTCTTTTAGGGTTAAGTAAGCAGGATATAATAAATAAAGCAAGAGATATTATTTTAGGTCAATTACGTCTTGCAATTGCAACTCTTACAATTGAAGAAATCAATCAGGACAGAGAAAAATTCCTCGGACAAATTAACGCAAATGTAAATCCCGAATTAAATAAAATCGGTTTGGAAATTATCAACGTAAATATTAAAGATATTACCGATGAATCGGGATATATTGATGCTATAGGTAAAAAAGCAGCAGCAGAAGCTATAAACAAAGCAAAAGTTGAAGTTGCTCAACAGGAAAAACTCGGTGCCGTTGGTGAAGCTGAGGCAAATAAAGAAAAAGAAGTTCAAGTTGCGGAACAAACAGCTCAAACATTAATCGGTACAAAAAATGCCGAAAAAGAACAAAGGGTACAAACCGCAAATATCAATTCATCGGCTGAAATCGGTGAAGCGGAAGCACGTAAAATAAAAGAAGTTCAAGTTGCACGTCAATTCGCCGAAACAGAAATCGGAAAAACAAACGCTTTAAAAGAACAAAGAATTAAAACTGCAAGTCTTGAAGCACAAGCCGTTGAAGGTGAAAACATTGCAAAAGCAAATATCGCCGATTATAATGCAACATTAGCAGTAAAACAGGCAGAAGCATTAAAACTCGGAGAAGTTGCAAAAGCTAACGCACAAAGAGATGTCTTAATCGCTCAAAAAGAACAAGAAGAGGCTAAGTTAAAGAAGGAAGAATTGGCAAGACAGGAAGTCGAAAAATTAAAAGTTCAGGTAGAAGCTGATGCAGAAGCTGAAAGATGCAGAAGAATTGCACTCGTTGAAGCTGATGCAATCAAAGCTAAATATTTTGCAGAAGCAGAAGGTGTTAAAGCCGTATTGGAAGCAAAAGCAAAAGGTTATCAGGATTTGGTTCAAATAAGCAATAATCGTCCCGAACTCGCTACAAGTTTCTTGATGATAGAAAAAATAGAAAATATAGTATCACAACAAGTAGAAGCTATTAAAAATATTAAATTTGATAAAATAACAGTATGGGACGGCGGTGCAGGAACCGATAAAGGTTCTACAACAGCTAATTTTATGCGTGATTTAATTAAATCATTACCTGCAATGCACGATTTGGCTAATCAAGCAGGAATTGATTTACCACAGGTGCTTGGAAAAGTTGCTTCACAAGAAGATAGTGTTCTCAATTCCTCTGTAAAAAAGAAAGAAGACTAATAATAAATAATCTTCTTATAAAGACGGGAGCAATATGCTCCCGCTTTTTATATTTGTAATGAAATAAAATCCCTTTGGCAATTTTAGATTGTTATACCGTTGTGAATCTATTATTGTAATTATTTGCAAGATTTGTATCTGTTCTATTTAAAGCAATGCATCATCAAATCTTGATTGAGGTGTACCTGTTACGGAACCGTTCGCTGTAACCGAACCTGTATTTTTAATTTGGTCCGCAATTGCATGGACTAAATCATTTGATGAAAGTGAACTGTTGTCATTATCTTTATTAGAATATTTTTCATAATAGTTTGTAAGCAGTGTTTTTATGTCTGCTTTTTGCGATTCTGACAAATCTTGTCCCATGCTTTGCTTATATGCAGTAGAAATTGAATCAATAATACTGTCATTATCTATGTCTGATTGTTTTATTTCTCCATAATTTTCTAAAACTTTTTCATAAACCTCTTCAGCAACCTGAAAAACAATATTTTTATCCAAATTAACAGTATTTATTTCTTCATCTAAAAAACTATCCTTCAAATTATTACTTAATCTCGTTTCAAATAATATGTCATTTCCGTTTTTCAAATCCAATAAAGATAAGGAATCTTTATCTATATCTGAGGATGCAAAACGGTCATAAAAATTATTAAGAATATTGTTTACAGCTGTTTTTTGTTCGGTTGTAAGTTCTATTCCGTTTTGTCTTTTATATTCATCAGCAAAAGCATTAGCTAATGAACCATTATCAATTTCTTCTTTTGTTATTTTATTTCCGTCAAGAAAATGATTAATTAATGCTTCTGACATAGCAGGTATAATAGTGTCTGCATCTTCACCCAATGCACCATTGTCTATCTGTTTTAATCCTTCTGACAACAAATCTATTTCTCCATCTTTATCTTTTGTCATCCTAATTCTGGCTCTTGCTTCATGTTCAGCATCCGTTTCTTGAACTTTTGTGATATAATTGCCTGATACATAACCCTCTCCAACAAGATAGTTATAATTAGCAACCATTGCACGTCTCATTTTTGCATTTGATACTGCATCTTGAGCACTATAAGCCGTAGTATTATATGTCAATGAATTTATATTACCGTCTAATTCACCTTCATCATTATCAAGTGAATCAACAGTCATAAGGTAAGCTGTATATTCACCTTTTGAAATTTTGCCGTCACGATCTAAATCAATCATATTAAATATATTACGTGCTTCCGATTGCTGTGTTATATCAGCATCTGCGTAAGACATAAATTCATTCATATCCATCATTCCGTCTTCAGTTTCTTCAAAACCGTTAATAACTTCCTGTGAAAACGCTAATGCACTGTTAATACCGTCTGAAACACTTCCTGACGTATAAGATGTATATGACAAATTAGCAGTTAATGTCGGATCGCTTGCCATATTATCTACTTGGAGTGCTGCACCTGATAATGCACGGCCATTTGATAGTGTATGTCCGCCTGATATATTATCTGCATTTGTTACTGAACTGTTTCTGCTGTTATCCATGTGTTCAAAAAGCTCAAAATCGTACACAGCATTATATACATCCGCTACTTTTTGCTCAAATTCAGCTAAATAAGCCGTAACTTCCGATTGTTCAATTGTACCGTTATGATTTTTATCCGCTTGAATAATAGAGGCTAAAGCAGATTGATTTACACCATTTTGATTTTGTAATGCGGCTGTACAAGCATCAGCTATGGCTTGCATTGCAAATTCTTTTGTTTGAGGAGTTAATTTATCATCATCCGTACCATCTATAAGTCTTCTATATTCAACACCATTTCTTGTTGTATAACTCGATCCGACTTGATTCATTTTAAGTTCCTCCACTATATTATTAAAGATATAATGCTATATATTTCGGTATTTCACCTCTCGTTCTTTAAATTTCAAGGCAATCCTTTTACAAAAAGTTACATAATATAGCATGTTGATGACTGATGCTGTAAAGTAACAGTCAGTTTGAGAAAAAGTAACACGGATTTTGACAATTTTTACAAAAATTTTGTCAATCGACAGGACAAAGTTGGATACAAATTCCACATATAGGACAGTTTAAAAAACGAGTATTATAAAGTAACAGTATGTTTGAGAATTATATATTAAAAATATCTTGATATCCGGTCAAAATTCTTTGAATATACAACTTTTCATTATTTACTGCATAAACAATTTGATAATGTTTAGCAACAATACAAACTCTTATATTTTGGGATAAAAATTTCGGTTTATATCCAATATTTGGGAAATTCATAATATTATCAAATTTTTCTTCAAAAAGATTTAGTAATTTTGATGCAGCAATTTTATTATCTTTTGA
>CAJONH010000093.1 GCA_905235825.1 Candidatus Gastranaerophilales bacterium | reverse complement strand
TTAAATTCGCCACGCCCGTTCGAAATAGAAAATCCCGAGTTTCCAAAACAGATTGAAAAACTCGATTTATTATTATCGGAACTTCGAAAAACGGGAGTTAAAAAGTTGAGAGTTGCACAGGGACAGTTAATGACTTATATTGGAAATCATTATAGTGATTTTGAAATATTGGCATCAACAAGTCTTGAATACAAAACCATTTGGGAATATCAAAATTTTATTTATTTCCACCCTGAAGTAAAACAAATAGTTCCTTCTCACGATGTTAATAAAAATTTTAAACTGCTTTATCTGTTAAAAAAAAGATACCCGAATATGGAATTGGAACTAATGGTAAATGAAGCATGCTTACAAGGCTGTCCTAACAGAATGCTGCATGAATATATAAGTATTGATAAACATACAATGATTAATAATGATTTTTGTTTAACAGGAGGACGTTATGCAACATCTTTTTGTACTCCTATTGTAAACAAGTATCCTATACAAAGTCTTTTAATAGGAACTCATATATTTCCGTGGGATATAGAAGAGTATGCTAAAATCGGCATAACAAATTTTAAACTTGTAGGGCGTGACGGCTTTGATTATTTTGAAAATTATGTAAAAGGTTATACTATGTATTTAAAAGGAATTGACAATGTTAAAAACATTGAAAATTATTCATTAGCTGATTTTACACATCATTTAAATAATAATCCTGTACTAAAACAATTAACTGTAAAAGAATATAAAAAATATCTGCCGGACATAAAACAGTTTATAAAAAACGGGCATTTATGTGCATCAAGGTGTGCTATCGAGTGCAAATACTGCTATAAATGTGCTGATAAACTTCAAAAACAATATGAAAAAAATTATAAAAATAAAATACGACAAGAGATAATGCCATGTAAAATTTAGGTATATGCCGATGCATGTTTACACAAATTGTCAATTCTGAGCGATAGCGAAGAATCTTAAGAATTAATAATTTTGAATAGATACTTCGGCTATCTCAGTATTGACAAGATGTTTTTGATTTAGTGTGAATATGTCCTAGTATTTATTCCCGTAATGTTCGCATAAATTAGCAAGGTGGTCATTTATCGACATAACCAGATAAATCATAAAGAATGCCAGCACAAAACCTACTATACCTGCCCATAGGGAAACAAGCCCTGCCCATAACCCCTGATTCATCATAACTGCTGCACCGGATATTATTACTCCGATAAATGTGAAAAATGCAATTATATTTACTACTATACTGCCATATTTAACAACAAAATTTCTCATCGTTTTTTCCTTTCAAATTTAACTTAAACACTATAAACATAAAGTTAATAAATGACATTAGAAAGGCAGACAGTTTTATTGTCTATTATTTTATTTTATTTCTTATTTCTTTAATTTTGTCTTTTATATCTTGAAGTTCATAAGTTAATCTGTTAAGACGGCAAAAAACAGGGTCGGGTATTCTGTTGTGCATTAACTGACCTTGTATTAAAAGTTTTTGTTTTACAACTCTGCCGGGAATTCCAACTACAGTGGAATCTTCAGGAACAGAATCAATTACAACCGAACCTGCACCTATTCTGGAATTTGAACCTATTTCAATATTTCCTAATACTTTTGCACCTGAACCAACAACAATGTTATTGCCTAATGTCGGATGTCTTTTTCCGTGTTCACTGCCGGTACCGCCGAGAGTTACTCCCTGATATAACAGCACATCATCTCCAATTATTGTTGTGGCACCTATTACAACACCCATTCCATGGTCTATAAAAAACCGTCTTCCTATTCTTGCAGCAGGATGAATTTCTATTCCCGTCATAAAACGGGAAAAATTTGATATCATTCTTGGAATTAAAGGAATTTTCCAGTAATTTAATTTATGTGCAATCCGGTGAAGAATAAGTGCATGTAATCCCGGATAGCAAAATAAGACCTCTAAAATATTTTCAGCAGCCGGATCTTTTTCGTATATTGTTTTTATGTCTTCTTTTATTTGACTGCAAACTTTTTTTATTAGTCTAAACAATTATACTCCTTTTACAAATTTTCTTTTTCCGTACTGAATAGTAACAGGAACAATTGATTTAGTAATTAAGTAAGACGGGTTAGACTGTTTTTCTCCGTTTATTTTTAATGCACCGGATTGTGCAAGTCTTTTGATATCCCCTCTTGATAATGATTTATCAAAGCCTGAAATTAAATCTATAAGAGTAATTTCATTCTCAATTTTTATTTCAGGTATATCATCAGGAATTTCTTTATTTTGAACAACTTTAATAAAATTTTCCTGTGCTTCTTTTGCTGCTTCACTGCCGCAATACATTTCCGTTATTGTATATGCAAGTTTCATTTTAATATCACGTGGATTTTCTGTTTTAAGTTTCTGTTCAATATTTTTAATTTCTTCATTAGACATATCCGTGAGTAAGGTGAAATATTTAACTATTAAACCATCAGAAATTGACATTAATTTACCATACATATTTTTGGGTTCATCAGTCAAACTAATGCAGTGTTCAGGGAAGGATTTTGACATTTTTACAACACCGTCAGTTCCTTCTAAAAGAGGAAGAAGCATAACCATTTGCGGATTTTCTTTTCCGTAAGCACTTTGAATTTCCCTGCCGAAAAGCGTATTAAATCTCTGGTCTGTACCTCCCATTTCAATATCGGCATCAACAACAACAGAATCGTAAGCCTGAAACAGCGGGTAGAAGAATTCGTGAACGGAGATTGGTTTATTTTCTGCATATCTTTTTGCAAAATCATCTCTTGTCATAATTTGGGCAACAGTAACTTTTGATGCCAGTTTCATTAATGCTGCAAAGTCAAGTTTCCAAAGCCAATCAGCATTGTTTACTACTTCGGCTTTTGAAACATCAATAACTTTTGAAATCTGCTCAAAATAGGTTTTTGCATTTTCCGTAACCTGTTCCTTTGTAAGACTGGGGCGTGTATCGGATTTTCCCGAAGGGTCGCCAATCATACCCGTAGCACCGCCTACTATAAGAACTATTTTATGTCCGAGGTCTTGAAATTGTTTCAGTTTACGCATAACAACGGTATGACCTAAATGTAAATCAGGACGGGAAGGATCCATACCGAGTTTTATTCTCAATGGTTTATTATTTTCTTTTGAACATTGAAGTTTATATGCAAGTTCTTCAATTCCGCCGGGAAGCACTTCTGCCCCTCTGGATATAATTTCAGCCTGTTGTAAAAACTCTTTTTTTATTTCCTTTTTCTCCATCAATCCTATCCTTTTTAAACTGACATATATTTTATTCTCTCACAAAAATAAATAAAATGATTTTATAAGTCTATTATTCATTTAAATAAATTTATATAATTTTTTGCATAAAAAAACGCAGCTTTAATATTAAAAGTTACGTTTAAATTTAAATAAAATATAGCAAAAAAAGCTTTAATTCAAAACTATTTGATGTTAGCAGCCTATGCCAAGTGCTTTTTTATACCAGCTGAAAGTTTCGATATCGCAACCGTTAAAAGTAGCTTTCAACGATTGTTTCTTTAAATACTTCTCAAATTCCTCCGTAAATTGAGAAGTTACGATTGATTTCGTAGTCTTTTCCATTGTTGCAGTCTGTGGCATAGTCGTTCTCCTTTAGTTCCAGTACACAAAATTTAGTTATAAGTTTTTCATTTGGGAGTTTTGATATTATTATTGTAGCATTTTTATTTTAATTGTACATTAAGATTTTAACGTAATTTTGTAAAGTCAATAGCCGAGTGGTTTTTATCTTGTAAAAATTAATTAAATTAATTGTTTTTATAATCATAAGATTTAAATGTAATCAGGATTAATACTTAGCCATTGATATTGCTGTCCTTGAACCAAATCCGGCTTTTGAATAAGGAATGTACCGCCAAATCGTCCACGGGCAAATGTTATACATCCTTTTTGTTCCAATGACATTAATGCCTTTCGTACGGTATTTGTACTTACATCAAAAAGCCGTGAAAGAGATATCATAGAAGGAAGTTTATCACCTGCATTAAAATTTTTATTTATATACTCTGTTAATTTTGTTTCAACTTTTTGATATGAATAAAACTCGGCATCTTTTGCTTTAGCAAATATAGAATTTTCTTTAAGCGGTTCTAATACGGGAGAAATAGGGTTTTGTGCCAGTATACTTCCGTATCTGCCACGACGGGTAATAATTATTCCCTGCATATTTAATCTTTTTACTGCATCATTAATGGTTTTGATACTTACATTAAGATGTTTTGCCAATACAGTATGTGAGGGGATTTTATCTCCTATTTCAAATTTTGATGCCAAAAATTTTTTTAGAAGGTCTGTCAATTTATCTACGAGAGTATCAGCTTCTGTTGTATCCTGCATTTTCTTTTCTTTTGCGGATAATTCGGGCATTTTTTTTAAATACCAGTTAGCATCATTTCCACGCATCTGCAATGATTCCAATATTCCTATAGAACATAAATATTCATAGGCAAGTCTTGTTGTATTTTGCGATATACCGATATATTCAGACATTTTTCTTGTAGATGGCACAGGCTTGCCAATTTTATATTTATTCAAGATTATTATTTTTTTTATGGCTGCTACTGCTTTTTCACGTTTTGATGTTGACTTTGGAACAGATACAGAAGGATTAGTAACACATGAAATCATTGTACCTAATTTTTGTTTGGATTTTAGTATTCCTTCATCTTCAATATATCTGATAGCATTTTGAACTGTTCCTGCTGATACCCCCAAATAATCGGATATTTCTGTTTTGGATGGAAGAATATCATTTTCTTTTATTTGATTGGCTCTTACAGCAGATAAAATCCAATCCGTAATCCATTTCTTTATAATAGAATCTTTAGGTTCATAAGAAGCAGAAAAATCAGGAACTTCTTTTGGCAATTCGCTAATTGTAATTTTCCGCTGTTTTTCCGATACAATATCAGACATAAAACCTCCAAATTGTTTTTATAATTATAAATCACATAATAATATTTTTTGTCGGTTTTAATGAATATTTTAATATTTTGTTACTTTTAATAAAAAATCAGTAATAATTAAAATCAGTTTACAATACCTTCTTTAAGTGCTTTTACAGCAGCTTGAGTTCTGTCATCTACAACCAGTTTTTGTATTATATTGCAAACGTGTGCTTTTGCGGTATGTTCACTGATGCATAACTCATTTGCAATATCATTGTTTGATTTTCCGTCGACAATGAGTTTTAATACTTCGTATTCTCTTTGTGTTAAATTAAAATGCTGTTCTTTAAATACAGAGCGTTTTAGCGGTTTTTGCCTTATAATGCGTTCATTTCCGTTTCGCAGAAAAGGAACTATCTTTGAATCAAACCACATTGCACCGTCATTAACTGCTTTTACTATTTGTAAAAGCATATCCGTATTTATATCCTTTATTACATAAGCATATATACCTAAAGACATGCATTTTTCTATATCTTCTTCATTTAAACTTGAAGACAAAACTATGATTTTTGAAGAGATTTCTCTTTCCTGAATTTGTTCAATAACCTTAATTCCAGACATATCAGGCAGTCCTAAATCCAGAAGAATAATGTCGGGATTGAGTTCTGATGCCAAAATGACAGCTGTTTTACCGTTTTCAGCCTCACCAACAACTGTATATCCTTCTGCTTCTTCAAATAAAGTTTTTATTCCTACTCTTATTAACTTATGGTCTTCAATTAAAAGTATTCTTATATCCTTCATATTCCGCCCTCCATTGTAATGTTATTTCGGACAAATGAAGTCTGTATCCCTCTTAAAAAAAATTTTAAAACTATTTTTTTTTAATAAAAATAATTAAAAAAATTTATATTAATAATTACCGGAAATAATATCGATAAGATATTTAATGATAACACTAATTCAATACGACATATATTGATAATCTCTTCTATTAATAAAATCATTATATATTTTGAAGATATATAATGATAATATATTTAAAATAAATGGAAGTTATAAACAATACTAGAGTATGTTCACACTATCAATAGTGTTCCAATGAAGTAAATACAAATAACATAGAATTTTAATATTAGAGGAAGCGGGGCAGTGTTATGTATTTATTTCGACAAGATATGAATAGTGTGAACACACTCTAGCAAAAATTAAAACGGACATTCAAGGATGACGGATAATATTTAGCTTTGCTCAACATGACAAATTTTTGCCGGTATTGTATATAACTTCCCTAAAAATAATAATCAACAAATAGTTTAATTGTGCTATAATATTAACATGGGATATTTCGAAGATATAAAATTTGAACTTACACAAGACAGCTCTGTAGGTTTGTTTGATAAAAAAATAGGCGATATTTTTCATTCTAAAACGGGAGCTTTAACTGAAGCTAACGAGAAATTTATTAATCCTGTTTTGCGTGTTCTTTCAAATTTTACAAGTAATCTTAATGTTTTAGATATCTGTTTTGGCATAGGATACAATACTAAAGCATTATTTGAAAATTTAAACGGCTATAACATTAATGTAGATGCACTTGAATACAATAAAAATTTTATTTTCCTATCCCCCTTTATAAAAGATGAAATTAATAATGATGATTTAAAATTATTTTTACTGTCACAAATTTTTTTGTCAGTTCAGGAAAATTACGACATAGCGGCTGTTTTAGCGGCAATAACATCAGGTGAATATAATGAATTTATTTCTCCTTTCACATTAGCCTATATTAAGCAATTAAATATAAAGTCTGATATAATTAACCCTTTGACAGACAAACAAGCCTTCTTACATAATATATATTATAATTATATATCTCAAAGCATGAAATGCTACGTCAAACCCACTAAATACGCTGACTCATTTATAAACTTCTTTTTGGGTGATGCAAGAAAATCTATATTAACTACTAACCGCATGTATGATATTGTTTTTCTTGATGCATTTTCTCCGCAAAAAGACCCCACGCTCTGGACTATAGATTTTCTCTCTGTCCTTAAATTAAAAATGAAACAAAACTCAATTCTTCTTTCATATTCAAAATCGGTTCCGTTTAGAAGTGCTTTATTACAATTAGGTTTTTATGTCGGAAAAACAATTTTAAATAATTCTGATATGGGTACAGTTGCTTCATTAAATTCCTTTCTTGTTCAAAATAAATTATCCAAAGAAGATTTAAATGTTATTGAAACAAGAAGCGGTATTCCTTATAGAGATATTAACCTTTCGCTTCCGCCTAATGATATCATTATTAACAGAAGTATAGAAGGTGCTGCTTCTAACAGAATTTCCCGAACTCAGTTTCAGAAAATGTATTAATTTTATCGCTATATATCGTTAAGTATTAATTGAAAATTATAATTATATATTTAATCGATACATTATTTTGTATGAAAATATAAAACTAATTATTTAAAATATATTTTTTTGCTTCTTCAAAATTCATTGCATCTTCTTTTTTATTTAATACAAAATCTTTATCCAGTAAATTTTGAAATTTAAGTTCTTCTAATTCTTTCAGTGTAAAACTTCCGCCATTTTCATAAAAATATTTTAGAGCTTCTATATCCGTTATTTTAAAATAGCCGATGTTAACAGGCAGTCTGTTTTTATATATTTTTTGATAATATACATCTGTAAAAATATAATCTTTATAATAATTATATGTATTTTCAACTTTATTCGGTACATAAAACTGTAATACAGGGTCAAGTGGAAATTCAGGTAAAAACGGCACACTGTTTTTATAATAATAATAGTTTAAAATTTTCTCGCTGACGTAATAAAACTTTCTTAGCATATTTGGCCAGCTTGTTAAGTAACATTCTTTAAATAAATCGGTATCTTTAAATCTTAAACAAAAACTTAATACCAATATTGAATACACTGTTATTCCCACTTTTTGTATTAATCTGTTATCATTATATATCTTTACGTTATAATCTAGTAGTATTAAAAAAGGGATTAGAATTAGCATTTTATACAGAAATTGAATATTATGGTGAGATAACCAAAATAATTTATCTTCATAAAATGTTTTACCTAATACAACTAAAGACATCATTGTTATTAATATGGAAAATTGTATAATAAAAGGAAAAATTATTCTTTTTATTTCATTTTTTCTTATAGAATATATAATTGCACTTAATGCTAAAAAAGTGAAAATAATCCAATACAGGAACTCATTTGCAAAACAAATCTTAAAATAATTAAAAATAAAATCTTTAATAATGCTAAAATTTATGCTGTCAGCTAATCTTGCATTTAAAACCTCATTAAATTTATTATTTGTAATAAATGCAGTCATTGTAATAAAAAATGCTAAGAATGGCATAAAAAATCTTTTATCTAAGTTGGTAGTTTTTATAAAAAATTTAGATGCTAATATAAGAAAAAAAGCAACAGATGTGGCAATAAACGAAATTTCGCTCGATGATGCAACTACATACCCTGAAAAACAAGCTGTAAAAAGTTCTAAATATCTTATTTTACTGTACTTTATGAACAAATTTTTATATATATAATTCCAAAATATACAAAAAAATAAGATGGAAAAAAAATATCTGTACCATGCATAGTTTGTAGCTATTATTGTTGCTTCGGAACTCCAGACTGAACCGGAACTGTATATTGCATAAAAATAGTAGATTAATACAGAAGGAAGAATAAAATATTTGAAGGGTTTTAATTTTAGATTTTTGGAAAATGAAAAAGAAATGCAATACAAAATCACACCGCCAATTACACCTCTTATTATTCCTTGAGGTACAGCCATAAAATCCAGCGGATGTATTCCAAGCATATTAGGAAGACCAAATGAAAAAAATTTACATAGAAATAGACCTATATATCCTCCGCCGTGAACTAAATTAAAATTTAATGAATCAAATATTTTTTCTGTAAAATTATTACCGGTGTACATTCCCCACCAGTAATCATCCATATAAAAACAAGCATTTTGTGCATTGTAAGCCGTATGGTAAATTATATAAGACAAAGTAAGAACTATAACCGTAATAAACAACTTATCTTTATACATAATTATTATTTTATAACAAAAAATGTATTTTAAAAATTGTTTTTATAATTTTATTAATCTAAAATAAATGTATGATAAATTTTGATTCATTAACATTAAAAACATTCTATGAAGAAAACTTTGAATATTTTGAAGGTGCTAAAATTCAAAAAATACAGCAGCCTTCTAAATCAGAACTGATATTTTTTTTAAGAACCAAAGGTCAAACAAAAAAATTATATATAAATTTTAATCCTTTATTTTATCATATTTGTTTTATGACGGAAGAAACCGAGAAATTACGAAATATAAAAATCCCAAAAACGGCACTAATGTTTTGTATGCTTCTTCGCAAATATATACAAAATGCTAAAATTTTGAGGGTTGAAGTGCCAAAGTACGAAAGAATATTTGAAATATATTTTGAATACTTTGATGAGATGAATGAAAAATCACAATTATGTTTGGCTGTAGAACTAATGGGCAAATACAGTAATGTAATATTATATAATTATGATACTAATGTAATTATCGGCTGTGCTCATAATGTAAGCTCTGAAAAAAGCCGTGAACGTGAACTTTATGGAATGCTGCCTTATGTATATCCCGTAAAACAAAAAAAGAAAAATCTTTTAAAAACGGATTTTGAAACATTTAAAAGTGTTATTGATATTGAAAATCCTGCTCAATCAATATCTTCAAAATTTTATTATTTAACTGTTGTACTAGTTCAAGATTGTATTAATTTAATTTCGGAATTTAACTACGAAAAAATCTACGAAAAACTAACATGTATATTAAATAAATTTCCCAAAGAACCCTGTATATCAAATGATTATTCAAAATATTACATTGCAGATTTTCCCGATACATTTAAATGCAGTAATATTAACGAAATGATTGATAAATATTTTTCATACTACCAGCACCAATATGCAGTTGAACAGTTAAGAGGTAAAATTATAAAATATATAAATACCCAGCTAAACAGACTTTATTCCTTAAAAATTAAGCAGGAGGCTCAAACAAAAAAACTGGAAGAAGCTGATGAATACAAAAATAAAGCTGATATTATAACCGCAAATTTGTACAATATTGAGCATAACAAAAAAGCAGTTGAACTATATGACTTTGAAGGTAAAAAAATAACAATTGAACTTGATGAAAATAAAACTCCCATAGAAAATGCAAGTAAATACTACAGTTTATACAAAAAATCAAAAAATGCGGGAGAATATGCTTTAAAAATGCTTGAAGAAACTAATTCCGAAATTTTATATTATGAAGAAATAAAATATTTTTGTGATAATACTGATACTATTGAAGATTTAAATAATTTATCGGAGGAATTATTTGAGGAAAAGGGAAATACAAATATTGAAACAACACAGAATATAGAAGCAGTTGAAATTGAGGGATTTAAAATATATGCAGGAAAAAACAAAAAACAAAATGATTATATTTTATCTAAACTTTCCAATGCTGAAGATTTGTGGTTTCACCCCTTGAATGCAGCAGGAGCACATATCATTGTAAAGACAAATAAAATGCAAATTCCTGAAAATGTGATATTGCTGGCAGCAAAAATAACAAAAGAGTATTCATCTCAAAAAAATAATTCAAAAACATCAATAATATATACAAAGCGAAAATATGTAAAAAAGGCTAATAAAAAACAGGCATTTGTTACATATAAAAATGAAACCGAAATAATTGTGTAAAATGTCCTTATAAAAATATATCTATGTATATTGCTTAAAAACAAAATTATCTGCCGGAGTACGTTTTAAGGAAATGTACTCGTATATACATTCCAAATATTTTTCTTCTCCGAGTTTATTTTCTTTTAAACTTGAATAAGAAATATCAAAAAATTCTTTTATTAAATCAATAATATACAGATTTCCTATTTTTGCTGTTATGCCAAGATTTGGAGTTTCTTTTCTCAAATTTACATAATCTTCATATTCGTATTTTGAAAGAATTTTTCTTATTTCTTCCATAGCATCGGAATTGTACATAATGCCCTTCCAAAAGGCTGGAACACTTAATGTCATAACTGCATTCTGTGCATCGTGGTTTCTTATTTCTATATAGCTTTTTAATCTTACATCAGGAAAATAAAGGCTGATGTGATTTTCCCAATCACTCATTTGTGCTTTTATTCCTAAAAAACCGTTTTTCATGAACTCTCTAAATGTTTGAACAGTTCCAAAATAAGTTCCGCCTCTGTTAATAAAAATCATAGGAATATCAAGAAGAATATCTACATAATCGGAAAAGCCGAAATCTTTCGGAGAGTCAAATAATTTTCTGCCGATTAAACCGCATCTTTGTTCGTCAACTTTCATCCATGATGCGTTGCGATTGGATTTTAGACCTGTATATTTTCCGTTTCTTACAGGTGAATTTGAATATATTGCACTGATAAAAGGACTCATTTTTATGGCAAGAGAAAGTTTTGAAACGGCATCTTCTTCGCTTTTATAGTCAAAATTAGCCTGAATACCTGCTGTTTCTCTCATCATAATAAATGGTTCACTTCCCTTTAACGGCAAATATTTTGTCATATATTCATAGCGTTTTTTAGGAATAATTTTTATATTTTCATAAGTAGAAACAGGTTGAATACCGCTATCTAAAACCATTGCACCAATTTTATCGGCATATATAGCCAAATCGGAATAAAATTGTATCAGATTTTTTGCTATATCTTCGATTTTTTCATAAGGTTTTAGACTTATTTCAACTTGACTTCCGGGTTCTAATGTAATATTTCCTGTCTTTCCTTGAAGTCCTATTAATTTACCTTCTTCATATACTTTTTTCCATTCATTTTCATCAAAGCAATTTAAAATTTTTACAACATCATCATAACAAACAGCTTTTAAATCACTTTTATAAACAAGCAGTTTTTCTGATTCTACCCCGGCTTTCTGTGTGGTTTTACATCCTGAATAAAAAACTTCCGCAAGTTTTTCCTTATTTAAACAAGTTTCATTTGTACTATTTATTAAGAGCATAAGATTTAATTCTTTCAAAGTGGTTTTCAATTAAGGATTCTACATAGTCCATTATTATATTTTCAAAATGGATACCGTAATTTTGATTAATTTCACGTATGAAATAACAAGGACTTGTTACGTTAATTTCTATCGCTTTTTCATTTATAACATCAAGACCGACTAAATATAACCCTATTTTGGATAATTTATTAGCTATACTTTCAGCCATTTTTCTTTCGTTATCTGTTAACAATGTTTTCCTGAAATATTGGTCGCTGTGCTGAGCAAACTTAAAATTATGCTCGGCAGGAAGTTTTTGAATGCATTCATCCATTACTCTATCTCCGATAATTAAAACACGTTTATCGCCGTATTTCGCATCGCTGAGATATTCCTGCACCATTACCTGTGTTTTTTCTTCTTCTGTCATATTATTTATGATAGTCAATAAATTTTTGTCTTCACTGTTTAGATAATAAACTCCGGAACCAAAGCACCTGTTCAAAGGTTTAAGTATTGCTTCTTTATGTGTTTCCACAAAATTCATTATAAGTTTCGAATTACTCGTAACTATGTTTTCAGGAACAAATTCGGGGAAATAGTTAATATGGAATTTCTCATTAAAATTACGAATTTCAGAAGGGTCGTTGATGAGTAATGTTTTCAATCTGTTTACATAGTCAAATACATAGCAGGCATTAATATAGTTTACATCAACAGGCGGGTCAGGACGGAAAAAGACTACATCAAAATCATTTATAAGATGTTTTTCCTCATCTTTATTGTAAAATATATTTTCGTCTTTATAGTACGTTGTTTTAGAAAATACACACCCCTTAGCGTTTTCAACAAACAAATCTTTTTTTACAGCAACAGAAACATTATAAAACCTGTTTAAAAATTCTTTAATAAGCCAAAAGTCGGTAATTAAATCGTTAAATTCAAAATATTGAAGTTCAAAATCATCAATAATAAAAAGAATATTCTTTGTCATAGGTTATCCCCTTTTCAATCTTGTATTGTAGCACTTCATCAATTTTTTTCAATGAAGATACAGATGATTGTATTTAAATATCGCACTTTTATAATTACAAATTTAATATACAAAGATATTTATATTGTTGTAAAATAAATATACAAAATAAAGAGGCGGTATTATGAAATATGATTTAATTGTTTACGGCGGAGGTACATCAGGTGTAGCAGCAGCCTATATTGCAGCGAAAAATGGGCTTGACACTCTTTTAATTGAACAGACGGATACTCTTGGCGGTTCAATAACTCAAGGGCTGGTTGTTCCGTCAATGAAAGTTGATTCACAAAATATTAATACCGAATTTATTACTGATTTGCAAAAATTTACCGATAAATACGGAGCAAGACACACTTATACCGACGGTAATGAATACTGGTTCAATCCCGAATTGCTAAAAATTGCACTCGATGACATGCTGGCTTCCGTTAAATGTACGGTTCTATTTTCTTCTTATCCTATTGATATTATTTATAACAATAATACAGAGCTTTTTGAAAATTTCCTCAATCATAAAACTTTATCAATATATTTCGAGTCGAAATATATTATAGATGCGACAGCAGAAGGAAAAATTTTTAAAATTTTAAATTGTGAATTTCAAAAAAAATCGGATAAATTTCAAACTCCTTCATTAAGATTTATAATTTCAGGAATAAACATGCCCGTATTTTCACAATGGCTGGAAAATTTTGACAGCGACAGAAATGTAACAACAGTTGAACGAAATGAATCGCAAATATATCTTTCCACGGCATGCACCTGGGACGATAGAAAATGGGCATTACGTCCGTTGTTTGAACGTGCGGTTTCGGAGAATGTTCTTGAATATGAAGATACCGCCTATTTTCAGGTATTTTCAATGCCATCCATGCCTGATTCTCTTAATTTTAATGCTCCACGAATTTTACTTGACGACGATGAAGATTTATCAGATCCTTTTGTATATTCAAGAGCGTTAAAACAGGGCAGAGAACGTATTTTTAGGCTTTATAATTTTTGTAAGACGTATTTTACAGGATTTGAAAATTCATATATATCTAATATAGCAGGTATGCTTGGCGTTAGAGAATCCAATCGTGTAAAATGCCGTTATACTGTTACGACTGAAGATATAATTAATCCGAAATCATTTGATAATGTTGCATTTGCCTGCAATTATCCCATTGATATACATTCAAATTCAAATAAAAAAGATAAATTACAGCATATAAACCATACATATTATATTCCGATTGATGCATTAATTTCTTCTGATTATGATAATTTATACGGAGTCGGAAGAATTATAAGTGCGGATTTTGAGTCACAGGCTGCACTTAGAACTCAAATAAGCTGCTTTTCAATGGGGGAAGCGGCAGCAAAGGATATTACAAACCGCATTCTAAAATAATAAAATGCGGTTTAATAAAACATTGTTAATATAAAAACTAATCTAAATAAAACGATGTTACGACTTTGTGTGAATCTTCGGCATGCTGAATTGCTTTATGCAGTGTATTTGACGTATGTGATAAAAAACATATAAGCTGCTGACAATCATCTATAATTTCACGGTTGCAAATACGGCTTGCATCAGCTAAAGTCATCATAGAACGATCCGGATGTTCCAATATATTCGGAACTCCGATAAGCTGATCTTGAACATCAGACGGCTGCTGACCTATTGTTTGAGGTAAAATAACCTTCAATTTATCAGGATTAGCCTTCATAGCACCCCTTATAGCGGCAGCGTTTGTACCGCTTGAACCTCCTGATGTTATAACAGTATTTCCTTGCATAACAAGTGCATAAGACAAAATTTCAATAATTTGCTGGTGTGTTATCGGCAAATTTCTGCTGCCTATTATAGCAACTTTTTTTGCCGATTGCTGTATAGTTGCCAGTTCCATCGAAAGTGCATCTAATGTGCCTGAATCAGTTGCGTCCACTTTGTCTAAATCTTCAAGCGGAACCATAATTTTTTGTTCGTTTTTGTTCTCGTCTGACATATATTTTCCTGTTTACCCTAATGTGTAATTTTAACAATTATTTTAATTTTACCACAATTTTCAAAAAATGAAAGATATATGTTAATAATTTATAATTATCATAAAAAATTTTTTTTTAGATTTGAATTTTAGTTTTTTCTATTATATCATTCAAATATTATGACGGATATTTTAGAGGGATTAAACAGGGAACAAAAAGAAGCGGTTCTTCAAGACAGAGGAACGGTGCTTATATTGGCAGGTGCAGGATGCGGCAAAACAAAGGTTTTGACAACCCGCATTGCTAATCTTATAAATAACGGAGTTTCTCCTTATGAAATACTTGCCGTAACATTTACAAATAAAGCCGCAAAAGAAATGGTTGAACGTCTATCCAAAATGGTTGGCGAAGATAAGGCTAAAAAAATGTGGATTGGTACTTTCCACAGCATTTCAGGTCGAATTTTAAGAACGGATATTTCGGAATACAAAGACGAGAACGGACAATCTTATGATAACAAGTTTGTTATATATGACGATACGGACTCAAATGCTATTCTTAAAACTGCATTAAAAAATTGTAATCTCGATGAGAAAATATATCAGCCGAAATTGCTAAAAACAATTATTTCAAATGCAAAGAATAAAATGTATGATGATTATACTTATGCTACCCGTGCCCGTGATTACAGAAGCGAGCAGAATGCAAGAGTCTTTATGGAATATCAAAAGTTGCTCCATGCCAACAACGCAATGGATTTTGATGACATGCTTGTATTGGCGGTTAAACTTTTGGAGCAATCACAAACGGTAAGAGAAAAATATTTTAACCGTTTTAAACATATCCTCGTTGATGAATTTCAAGATACAAATATCTGTCAGTATAAAATGGTAAGTGCTATTTATACAAATAATAAAGATGAAGAAGAAATTCCACCGGAAAAAAGTCTTTGTGTTGTTGGTGATGTTGACCAATCCATTTACAGCTGGAGAGGTGCTGATTACAGAATAATATTAAATTTACAGGCAACTTTTAAAAAGACGCATTTGATTAAACTGGAACAGAATTACAGAAGTGCCGAAACAATATTGGAAGCTGCAAATGCCGTAATTTGCAACAATAAACAAAGAATAAGCAAAAATTTATATTCTAATTTAGGCAGGGGGGATAAACTAAATCTGTATAACGCAAATGATGAAGCAGATGAGGCTCTTAACCTCGTAAGAGAAGTAAAAAAACTATCCTTAGATAAATCGTTAAACGACATGGCTGTTTTATACCGTACAAACTCACAATCACGTGCAATTGAAGAAGCATGTATGGCAAATAACATTCCATATAAAGTTGTCGGCGGTTTAAAGTTCTATGACAGAAAAGAAATTAAGGATATTATTGCTTATTTAAAGTTAATATATAATCCTCAGGATTCACAAAGTTTAAAACGTATTATTAATGTTCCAAAAAGAGGAATAGGTCCTTCCACCGTTGATAAGTTACTTGAAATATCCGATAAATCTTCGGAAAAATTTATCGATATTCTTCAAAATATAAACAACGTCAATGAATTTTCATCGGGTGTGAAAACAAAATTATTATCTTTTTATAATCTTATATCCGATTTTCAGTCAGCTTTCAATAAATTGGATTTAGCGGGATTTATAAGCTATGTTATAGATAAATCCGGTTATTTGAAAGATATTAAAGATACTGAGGATGAAACAACGGCAGAATCACGCATTGATAACCTTCAGGAATTCATTTCCGTTGCAAAAGAATTTGTTCCTCAAGATAGCGATATTCTGGGGGAATTTTTATCGCAGGTATCTCTGGTCAGTGATATAGACTCTTATGTCGATGAATCGAACGCATTGACACTTATGACTTTGCACAGTGCAAAAGGACTTGAATTTGATACGGTATTTTTATGCGGACTTGAAGAAGGTATTTTCCCTCATAACCGCTCATTGGATAATCCTGCAGAAATGGAAGAAGAACGCCGGTTAATGTATGTAGGTATTACACGTGCGAAGAAAAAATTGTTTCTTTCATCTGCAAAACGCCGTAAAATGTGGGGAGAATATAAATACTATAATCCAAGCCGTTTTATCAATGAAATTCCTTCTGAATTAATTGATTATAACGAATCTGATTTGCCTTCGTATACTTCTGCACAAACTTCTTATACCTTCAAAAAAGCTGTAGAAAACATTAAATCAAGACATCGTGAGGAAAATGCAGATGGAAGTATAAAAAGTGTTTCGTCATTCGGTAAAAATTTCATCGCTCCGCAAAAAAGAGTCCAACACAATACAACTTTTGTAATTAAAAGCAAAAATCACGATTTAAACAAAGAAGACAGAATTAAAAAAAATGAAAGCGAAATAAAAAGCCTGCTGGAGGATAATCCCATAAAAAAAATGCTGTTGGAAAAAAAGCAAAAAGAAGCCGAATCAGCTCCAACTAAAACTGCAACTTTGACTGCTTCATCTTCCTTCTCTGATTTAAAAACCGGAGATAGAGTTTTTCATTCAAAATTCGGAATAGGCAAAATAATTGAAATAAAAGATATATCATCTTCATCTATGATAATTGTAGATTTTGGCAAATTTGGTCAAAAGGCACTTGATGCTTCATATTCTCAATTAAAGAAATTTTAATTACTTTAACCATTTTAACCATTATTAACTTTTGTAACATAATACATAATAAATATATACTTTATATGGCAATTTTATATTTTGTAATGTTTTTATAAAAGTATAGAAAACAAAAATTAAAAATAATAAAGGATAAGAAAAATGGCAAGAGTTCTTATATCAATGCCCGAAGAATTTTTAAACAGAATCGACGAATTAGCAGATGACGAAAATCGTTCGAGAAGCGAATTAATTCGTGAGGCATTAAGAACCTATATTCATAAACAAAAAGTTAAAGAAAACGCAGTGGCAATAAAGAATGCAAGCATTCTTGAGTCATTGTTAGACTAAACGACTACAGATTAGGATTTTTGGGGAAAAGATTTTATA
>CAJONH010000092.1 GCA_905235825.1 Candidatus Gastranaerophilales bacterium | reverse complement strand
GGTCGTCCTCACGGATTTCACAGAGACTTTGGTATCTGCAGAATTTGCTTAAGAAAAATGGCTCATCAAGGTTTATTGCCCGGTGTAGTAAAAGCAAGCTGGTAGTTAATTGCTAAAGTGTCAGCTCGATTTGTGATGATATATAGCAGTATTGAGCAAAAGCAATTTAGAGAGAATGGTTACAGCACTTTTCTATACTGCTTAGATAAATCTAAATTTAAGTAAGTAGTAAAAAGAGTAAGGAAAATACAATGAATACAGATCCGATAGCAGATATGCTGACAAGAATCAGAAATGCAAATATGGCTTCATTAACTGAAGTAAGTTTGCCTTCATCAAAATTAAAAGCAGAACTTGCAAAATTATTAAAAACAGAAGGTTATATTGAAGATTATTCTGTTGAATCAAAAGAAGGTTCATCTTTTAAAACATTAAGAATATCATTAAAATACGATGAAAAATCAAAACCTGTTATTTCAAACTTAAAAAGAGTATCAAGACCGGGTTTGAGAAGTTATTCAAAAGCTAAAAATATTCCGCAGGTATTGGGCGGAATGGGCATAGCCGTTTTATCAACAAGCAAAGGCTTGTTAACAGACAGAAAAGCAAGAAAAGAAAATGTCGGCGGTGAAGTTCTTTGTTATATCTACTAATTTGGTATATATCAAGAGAAAATAGTTAATAAAAATTGGAGATAAAAAATGTCACGTATAGGTAAATTACCAGTAGAAATCCCGTCAGGGGTTGAGGTAAAAATAGACGGTCAGACGGTAACTGCAAAAGGTCCTTTAGGAACCGAATCCGTTACAATAAGACCTGAGATAACAATGGAAATAAAAGATAACCACATTATATTGACTCGTAAAGATGATGAAAGAAGAAGCCGTTCATTACACGGTTTATCCAGAACTCTTGTTAACAATGTAGTTCATGGTGTTAAATCAGGATTTACAAAGAAGCTCGAAATAGTAGGTGTAGGTTATCGTGCTGCAATGCAGGGCAGTACTTTAAATCTTGCATTAGGTTATTCACATCCTGTTGATATTCCTTCACCCGAAGGTATTAAAATATCTGTTGAACAAAATACAAAGATTACAATAACAGGTTCAAATAAACAGGCAGTTGGTGATATTGCAGCTTTAATAAGAAGCAAAAGACCTCCTGAAGTTTATAAAGGTAAAGGTATTAAGTACGAAGGCGAACACATCAGACGTAAAGCCGGTAAAACAGGTAAGAAATAGTAAGTAAACATTAAAGCCAATATAAACCCTTATGTACAGTAAGAAGGTTTGGGTGAAAGGAAAAAAAATGATTAAACAACCAAATAAAAAAGAAGCAACACAAAAAAGACACAGAAGATTAAGAGCTAAATTATCAGGAACTACCGAGGCTCCGAGATTAGCAGTTTACAGAAGCACAAAACATATCTATGCACAAATTATAGATGATGTTAAAGGTGTAACTCTCGTATCGGCATCTTCTATTGATAAAGATATG
This sequence comes from Candidatus Gastranaerophilales bacterium, assembly GCA_905235825.1. GTDB lineage: Bacteria > Cyanobacteriota > Vampirovibrionia > Gastranaerophilales > Gastranaerophilaceae > Avigastranaerophilus. The sequence continues at coordinate 4,589 of CAJONH010000092.1, read as the reverse complement.
AAAAAAGATTTATCACACGGCGGTAACATTGAAAGTGCAAAAGCTGTAGGTGAAGCTATTGCAAAGAAAGCGTTAAATGCCGGTATTAAAGATGTTGTATTTGATAGAGGCGGATTCTTATATCATGGACGTGTTGCTGCTTTAGCAGATGCGGCAAGAGAAGCGGGCTTAAATTTCTAATTTAGGCGGAAAGGATTTTATAATCATTTAATGAGTGGTATTATTTATACATTAATTTTAATATATGTAATCCAAATTATGATTTATAAAATCAAGCATAAAAAATTGAAAGAAAACGAAAGAAAGGATGAATACTTTTTTTCGTTTCTTTCGTTTTTGGGTTTTTTATTAATTATAGCTTTTACATATTATTCGGATAGTCAGTGGTGTTATCTTGCTTTAATTATAATAACGGCAGTATGTACTAAATTGATTGATAAAGAATTGATAGAAACCGCAATAAGGGCATTCAGCCCAAACCCGTATAAAGAAAAATCCAAGCAGGAAATTGACGAAAAACATCGTGAAGAAAATTCCGATTTTCGTGAAGATAATTCAGAGGAAAACTCATTTGAAACTGTTAATTCTGATAATTCAGCCGATGATGAAAAAAATAAACATGAAAATAAAAATGAAGCTGATGCAGGTTTTACAGGTGATGATTTAAGCAATAATCCTGATAAAGATAATGCTGAGGAGTCTAATGAGGAACAATCCTCCAATACAGAAAATACAGATAAACCAATTTATGTCAGACCCTATAAAGAACGGATTGAACATTCTTTATTAAATGAAAAAAAAGTCGTAGAGTGGTTTTTAAATTATGCCGGTATTAATTTTGACAGAAACATTTCCGTTTCTTATAAAGATTACGGTCGAATTGTTCCTGATGGTATTTACAGGACAAAATATAGAGATTATATTTTAGAAGTAAAATCTTGTTTTAATAATATAAGTTATGTTAATTGTATTAAAAATTGTTATTTACAAATTCAGAAAGATAAACAATTCTATTTGCAATATAATAAACCTGCTGAATTTTGTATGGCGGTCGTAATTGAAAATGCTGATTCGTTAAAATTAGAAAAATTGGATACTTATATAAAGACAAAATTTCAAAATTATATAGCAAGTGATTTACAAATTTTTATTTTCAGTCTTGAAAATAATCAGCTTTTATTAATGCATCATTATAGATATTAGTTTTTAATATTAATAATTATTAATATTTATTTATTACAAATATAGCAAATAAAAATATTTAGAGTTTTTAAACTAACCGAATGGATAAGGATAGTAAAAAATATGATTAATTGTATAGACAGAACTGCATTTTATACAATGCGTAATAATGATGTGTTAAAAAATTCAAAATTAAATAATAATCAAAAAAACGACAATGTTATGCCTGAATATTCAAATTCGTTAACAACATTGGCATTTTGCGGCAAAGCTCAGGTTAGTATGCAGGCAAAATCGGAATTCGATAAAAGAGAAATTACCTATGATGAATTTAATCAATTAAAAAAAGAATTTTATGTAAAATTATATTCTATGCCTGATGATATACAAAAAGAGTTAGAAAATGTAAAATTAAATAAATATAATATTAATATTGCTATGAATATTGTAACAAGAGATATTCCTCATCTCAACGAGGATAGAAATGATTACAAATGTGTAAGCCGTTGTACTAATTTAAGTAAATCTTTAAATGCAATAACAAATAGAAAACATCAGGAATTAGCAGATAAACTTTTAAATAATCCAAATTTAATCAATAAGGAAAATTATATGGTAAGACTGCAGCCTCTATTAGAGCTGGCTGTTTTAATACCCAAAATTTTAAAGCCCGAACAGGAAAAACTTTTTGATAAATTCTTATCTCAAAAAAATCTGACAGACAATTTTTTAAATCATGAAGGTAAAGCATACGATGATTCAAGAGGTAATTTTAAAAATGCTCTGCAGATTATCAGCTGGTTTCAATTCCCGAGAACTCCCATGCAAATAAGTCTTGCAGATAAAGTATTATCCTATAAAAATTTAAATCAAGATAATTTTGATGATTTATTTGTTTGTGCAGCGTTATGTGAAACTATAGAGGAAAAAAATTCATTAGAACAAAAATTATCAAATGGAAAAATTTAATAATTATTTATAATTTAGTCAATTTCTTCAGGTAATTTGTTTTTATATAAATGTAGTGTGTTAATTTATGGATTGAAGTATGGAAATTATTCAAAATCAAGGGGACAAAAATATACCCGCTTATTTAAACAATTTGGAGAACAAATCACCCAATATAAAAAAACAAATTTATATGAGTGATGTAAAAACAAGTAAACTTGAAAAAGATAAATTTGATTATTCTAAAGATGACGGCATTATTTCAAATGCAGATAAAGCCAGATGTTTTGCAAAGGGTTTAATTGCACCGGTTACGGATATGTTTTCCTCGCCTGAAAATTTTATTAAAGGAGCCGGAATGATTGCAGGCGGTGCCGCTCTACTTGCCTTAACAGGCGGAGCTGCCGCACCGTTTTTGGTTGCAGCAGGTGTTGCAGGCGGTGCCGTTCAATTTGGTGTAAGTGCATACAGAGCTAATCAGGCTAAAACGGATAAAGAAGCGTTAGATGCCTGGAAAGGTGTCGGTGAAGGAATTTCTATAATAGGGTTTTCTGCGGCAGGTGCAAAAGCCTCATTAAAAGGAGCAAATTTTGAAACAAAAGGACTAAATCCTTTAGCTGCTACAGTTGAATGTTTTAAAATGAGTCCTAAGTCAATAAAAAATTCTATTCAAATTTCATTATCAAAATTTAGAAAAACACCGCAAACAGCACCTTCAATTAAAACAAAAGTTTCAAAAGAAGATAGTCATACAATTGATGATTTAGATATATCGTCCGGTTATCCGTATTCTTTTAAAACAAAATTCTCTCAGTCTGCTTCACAAACAAGCTCAAATACAGACAGTATTATTGCAGGAAAAATTATATCTGAACAAAAAACGAAGTATCCGAATGTTGTAGAGGTGGAAGTTGAAGTGCCTCGCTCAACAGCAAAAAGTACTGTTAAAGCTGATACAAAACCTGAAATTACTGCCGAAACTGCCGCATCTGCGAAAAGTGAAATAAAATCCGCCGCACAAGTACAACCAAATGAAAAAATACAAAATTTTATTGAAAAATTAAAAAATAATAAAAATACTAAAATTGCTCAAAAAGAACTTACCGTAAACGGACAAAATATTCAATTTGAAATTTATGAAGGTACACAGGCAGGTTCAAATACGGGTTATTATGCCCTTAATAAACAAACCGGCGAATTATTTTATGCTAAATTAGGTAATTTACAAAGCAAAACGGAACTTTTGGCATCTAAATTATATAAAATGGCGGGTGTAAAAGTTCCTGAACTTACTTCTTTTAAATCTGCGGACGGTAAAAGCGGTATTTTAAGCAAATTTATACCTGACTTAACTCCCGTGAAAAGTGGAAATTCGGCAGTAAACGACGGTTACGGTATGGATGCACTGCTTGCAAACTGGGATTCAAAATGCTCAAATAATACCTGTTTAACTGCAGATAATAAGGCTGTTATAGTTGATTGCGGAGGTACGTTTGATTTTAGAGCACAGGGAGCATCTAAACCATTTGGTGCAATTCCTACTGAAATTATTACGCTTATTGATTCAAAAGTAAACTATGAAAGTGCAAAAATATTCGGTCAATTAAATAGAGGTGATATAATTAAATCTCTTGAAAAAGCCGTAAATATAAAGGATGCTGATATTATTTCTTTATTAAATGATATGAAATTGTCACATTATGAAAAACCTTTATTACAAAGAAAACAATTCTTAAAAATTCTTCTTGAAAAAGTAAAAGGTTCTTCTCAAGGTAATGAGTCAACTTTAAGCTATATGCAGAAACAAATGAATGCAGCCATTGAAACCTCTATCGAACAAGCTAAAACAGCTGAAGATTTGGCTGATATAAGTTTATCTCTGGATATCATAAAGGATGCAAAAGTAAAATCCTCACTGCAAAATAAAATAGCTCAAAAACGTAATGAACTTATACAAAACAAACCTAAAGCAACACTGTTAACTGATAGCGATGTAACTAATCTTGTTGTTAAAAACGGGTTTAAACAACAAACATCAGGTAAATACACTTTCAGTGTTGATAATGCATTAATGCAGCAATTAGAAAGCCAATATGGTTCTAAATATGCAAATAAAATAAAATACCTGTTAGAAACACCGTTGTATTCAAATGATTTACAAAATATAAGAACAATGTTGAATGCGGCAGACGGAAAATATGCCGATTTCTGGCAGGAAAATTTCTATTCTCTGATACAAACATATCAAAAAGTAAAAGAAACTCATATATTTAAAAATATTGATGAAATGGGTTCAGGAGAATGGGAAACACTTGTAAATGTCGCTAAAAATCCGCCTTCGGAAGGTGTTATTGCCGCTCTTGACAGTTATAAAAGCAGCAGTTATGAAATAAATACCGCATTAACCGATTTTAAAAAGAAAGGAACATCTATAAATTCTAAAGTACAAACTAAAATAG
>CAJONH010000091.1 GCA_905235825.1 Candidatus Gastranaerophilales bacterium | reverse complement strand
GACAGCTTTGAAAGACGCATGATAAACGATTTTAACAAAATGTATGAACGTGAAAAAAAAGCATTTGACCGTGATTTTGGCTTTTTTGAACCTGATTGGTACAATAATGCCGAAAAAAAATTTAATGCTGAATTAAATAAAAATAAAAAACAAAATGCACTCAATTTTTCGGGCGGTTTATTCGGTGAAAATAAACGTGAAAATAAAATTCCCAAAGCTGTTTTAAATCCTTTTATAATACCCGATATGACTATGGACAGCGTTAAAATTAAAACCGAATTGGAAAATGATAAGTATAAAGTTATTATAGGTCTTAATGCATTTCAAGGCGATGAAAGTAAAATAAATTATAATGTTGCGGGAAGAAAACTTACCGTATTCGGCAGTTCTAAAGTTAAAGAGAAAAAATATGAACAGGATATGTCATTCTCGCAAGATTTTCTTCTTCCCTATAATGCGGATATAGCTAATATTTCAAAGAAAAAGGATGGAAATAAACTTGTAATTGAAGTTCCGTTAAAAGACTAATAATAAATTCATAAAAAGAACCGCTTTTTAAATAATAAAAGCGGTTCTTTTTATTATATATTATGTATCAATATTAGTTGCATATACAGCATTACTTTCAATAAATTCACGTCTTGGTTCAACATTATCACCCATTAAAACGTCAAATAATTGAGAAGCATGTTCTGCATCTTCAATTGTTACCTTTAACAGTGTTCTGTTTGCAGGATCCATTGTTGTTTCCCACAACTGCTGAGGCATCATTTCGCCTAAACCTTTAAAACGCTGGATACCTACACCTTTTTTTCCACGTTCTTCTATTATTCTTTGAAGTTCGGTAAATGAAGTTATTTTCATATCTTCACTTCCCGTATTCAAATTCAACGATTTTTCTTCTTCAAAAAGGAAATTTCTGATTAAAGGATATGTTGATTTTATTTTATTATATTCCGAAGATTTAATCATATTCGGAGTAATTGAAACAGGGTCAATACCTTCACCGAGTTCAATTTTTAATGAATATTTTCCCGTATCGGCATGTTCTTTTAAGGAAACTTCATAATCTTTAGCTTCAACAATTCCGTAATTTTCAGCATGGTCTTTTACGTAATGCTGCAAATATGCTGTTATTTCTTCCATTCTTTCTTTGTTTTCAAAGTCTTCGGGAGTAATTTCGGCTCTTACAAGACCTCTTATTACAACCGAAGGAACTGCATTTATAATCGGACTGTTAAATGAATTATAATATCCTGACATATTACCGATTAAAGAAACAAGTTCATCATTTGCAACAACTTTATCTTTTGCATTATCGCAAAGAGTCAAACCGGTTGTACCTCTTTCACGCAAAGTCTTATCCAAAGCTCTGTCGTCATAAAGGTATTCCGATTGTTTACCTATTGTAAGTTTATACAAAGGCGGCTGAGCTATATATACATAACCGTTATCAATTAACGGCTTTGCGTATCTGAAAAAGAAAGTCAGCAATAAAGTTCTGATATGAGCCCCGTCTACATCAGCATCGGTCATAAATATAATTTTATGATAGCGTAATTTTTCAAAATTCACTTCTTCTTCATTTCTGCTGATATTTATGCCTATTGCCTGAATTAACGATTGAATTTCATTATTTCCGTATATTTTATCGAGTCTTGCACGTTCCACATTAAGAATTTTACCTCTTAAAGGCAATATAGCCTGAAACATTCTGTTTCTGCCCTGTTTTGCACTACCGCCCGCACTATCTCCCTCAACTATATAGAGTTCGCATTTTTCAGGCTCTCTGTTTGAACAATCCGCAAGTTTACCGGGAAGCGTAGAGGTTTCAAGAGCAGTTTTTCTTCTTGTAAGTTCTCTTGCTTTACGGGCTGCTTCTTTTGCTCTTTGTGCAAGTATAACTTTATCTATAATTAATTTTGCCGTTTTAGGATTAAATTCAAGCCATTCTTGAAATTTTTCTCTAACTACATCGTTAACGGCACTTTGAGCTTCGGTATTGCCGAGCTTTTCTTTTGTCTGCCCTTCAAACTGAGGTTCGCCTATTTTTACGCTGACAATGGCGGTTAAACCCTCTCTGATATCATCACCCGTAAAATTAGCATCAGAATCTTTGATTAAATTATTTTTTCTTGCATAATCATTTAAAACACGTGTAATTGCAATACGGAAGCCTGTTAAATGAGTTCCGCCCTGATGAGTATTAATATTATTTGCAAAACTTAAAACAGATTCACTATATGCATCGGTATATTGCAGAGCTACTTCAACGGAAATTCCGTCAACTGTTTTTTCCATATAAACAGGTTTTTCGAACATAACATTTTTATTTTGATTTAAATATTCAACATAGCTTCCTATACCGCCTTCATAATGAAAAACTTCTTCTTTTTCGGTCTTTGCATCAAAAAACGTAATTTTTAAACCTTTATTTAAGAAAGCCATTTCTCTCAAACGATTAGAAATAACTTCTCTATCCATAACCGTTGTTTCTTTAAATATTTCAGGGTCAGGCCAAAAGGTTGATTTTGTACCTGTTTTATCCGTTGGTCTTATTTTTTCGACAGGTCCTGTCGGTTCACCTCGCATATACTCCTGACGATAAACAAAACCGTTCCTTGAAACTTCAACTACCATTTTTTCCGAGAGTGCATTAACTACGGAAGCACCTACACCGTGAAGACCTCCCGACACCTTATAACCGCCGTCGCCGAACTTACCGCCGGCATGAAGAACGGTATGAACGATTTCAAGTGCCGATTTCCCTGTTTCAGGTTTTATATCTACGGGAATACCACGTCCGTCATCTTCTACCGTAACACTTTCATCGGTATTAATTGTAACTTTTATGTGTTTGCAGTATCCCGCCAAAGATTCATCAATAGAATTGTCTACAATTTCATATACACAATGGTGCAATCCTCTTTGAGAGGTCGAACCGATGTACATGCCGGGTCTTAAACGAACCGCTTCTAACCCTTCCAAAACTCTTATATTACTTGCATCATAATTGTTTGTTGTTTCTGTTGTCATATCATAACCCCAATCACTATACCTTACAATAATTGTACTATAAAAAAATCAGTTAGGTAATATTAAAATTAGTTATCTATATATTTTTTAATTTTTTATAAAAATTAATCAAAATAAAGATAAGCGACTAAATTTAAATCTATACTGCCGTACATAAGCCTTATTCTGCCGTTGGAAATTATTTCCGCATTACAAAATTGAATTGTATCCTGCTCTAAATCTTGCTTGGTTTGTTTTGCTTCAACGGTTAACATTCTTTTAGCACCCTGCGAAAGGTCTAAAACATAGTTATCTTTTGATAATTTACGGCAGGATAATTTATAATATCCCGGTTGAACGGATTTTCCGTTTTCATCATACGCTTGAACGGGTATCATTACGGTAAGAGTCTGGCTCAATTCGTTATCGGGGTCTTGAGATTGTGCAAATTGCTTAAGATGTTCTTCATCAGCCAAAGGCGAATGAGGCTGAACCTGTGCTTTTATTTTTTTCTGTTTTTTAGTCAGTGAACGCTCCTTCATTTGTTCTACCGTTTTTTTGAATTGTGAATCGGTAATTTGTTTTTGATTTCCAAATCCCTGATTAAAAACCGAAGAATTATCGCTTTGTGCAGTCGAACTATCTGCAATAGCAGTATTTGCAGTAAGATAAACTAACATTAAAAAAAATAAATATTTTAAGTTATTTTTCATAATTATATAATACTTTTTTTTTCTGATAAGTAAAGTATTATATATAAAACTAAATTAATGTAACTACTCAGCAGAGTTATTTTGAAAAATCAAAAAGAAATACAAAACACAGACCTATTCCTCACTTCTTAAAATTTTAAATTCAACAGAAAAGCCCGTAACTCGTACCCTGCGGGTACTCTAACAGACGGGCTTT
>CAJONH010000090.1 GCA_905235825.1 Candidatus Gastranaerophilales bacterium | reverse complement strand
GGATGATTTAATAAATCAAACGTTTGATTTGTCAATCAAGTTGTCACAAGATTTCAAATTTGTACGATGTGATTGGCTTGTATACAAAAATAAACTTTATTTTAACGAACTGACTTTTACCCCGTATTCGGGATTTATGAAGTTCGATAAAAAGTGGAATAAAAAAATGGGAAATTTCCTAAAATTAGAGGAGGCATAATGTTTAAATATTCAATAATAGAAAATTTATCTGAAGATGATTTAGAAATATTATATGATGAAGCAATTTTAGTAAGTAAAACGTGTAAAAACATTTGTAAGTGCAGGTGTAAAAACGGTTATGAGGTAGAATATATATGTGTTTATGATGCAAGTGGTGCCTGTCCAAGCCAAGGTTCTATATATCCGTATCCAAATAATACTTGCGGAAATTATATTTGCCCAAATAATAACAGTTCTCTAGAGAGTTTAACATTGAATTTGTATGGAAAAACCTGCGTTGAAGGAAATGCCTGCTTTGCTAATTTTAGTCGATAAATTTATTAAAATTCAAAAGTTTATATTTATGTAGCTTTTTGCGGAATTGTAAAATTCCGCTTTTTTTGTAATGAAATAAAAAAGAAGGTATCCCAAAAATCAAATTTTAGGATACCCTCTTAATTTAAATATTAATTTTTATACATCAGGTAAATCACCTTTTACAACAGCTGCTTCATTTGATTCCAATCCGAATTCTTTACATAGTGCCTTAATAGCTTCTTTTGCATTATTCTTTTCAACAAGGCAGCTTATTTTAATTTCACTGGTAGATATCATTTTAATATTTATATTTTTTTCTGATAAAGCTCTGAACATATCGGCAGCAATACCGGGTCTATCCACCATACCTGCACCTACGATTGAAACTTTAGCTATATCTTCATCCGTTAAAATTTCGCCTGTCAAGTTTATATCGTTCTGATTTTTAATAGTTTCAACGGCAGCTTTTAAATCTTCTTCGGCTACTGTAAATGCAATTGAGTTTTCACCGTTACGAGCGAGTGATTGAATAATCATATCAACACTGATATTATTTTTAGCCAAAGCACCGAAAAGTTTAGCGGCAGTACCGGGGATATCAGGCAGATTTGATAATAAAATACGAACCTGAGATGAATCTGCAGCAACACCTGCAACCGGTTTATAAATTTCCATATTGTCAACTCCTATAATTAAAGTACCCATATTATCCAGCTTAAATGAACTTCTTACTCTTAGCGGAACATTAAACTGTTTTGCTGTTTCTACACTGCGGGGATGAAGTACATTTGCTCCGACTCTTGCCAGTTCAAGCATTTCCTCGTATGAAATTATGTCTGTTTTTTGAATATTAGGAACAATACGAGGATCGGTAGCATATACACCTTCAACATCAGTATATATATCACATCTGTCTGCATTTAATGCTGCGGCTATTGCAACTGCCGAGGTATCGCTTCCGCCTCTGCCGAGAGTCGTTATTTCACCTTCAGATGTTACACCCTGAAAACCTGCAACAACAATTATATTTCCCATATTTAGGAACTTTTTCAGTTTTTCTGTTTTTATATCAACAATTCTTGCTTTTGAGTGAATATTTTCGGTTATTATACCAACCTGCTGTCCGTTCATGCTGACAGCTTTATATCCTTTTGATTGTATTGCCATTGCAAGAAGTGCAATAGAAACCTGTTCTCCTGTGGATAACAGCATATCAAGCTCTCTGGAATCAGGATTTGGGGTTACTTCCTTTGCAAGTTTAATAAGATGGTCGGTAGTATGTCCCATTGCGGAAACAACAACAATAACATCATTTCCGTTTTCTTTTTCTCTGATTACGGCATTAGCTACATTATGGATTTTTTGTGCATCCGCAACCGATGTGCCGCCGAATTTTTGAACTATTATTCCCACTTTCTTTTCCTCTATTACTTTGTTATATATGAAATAAGCCCGCTTCTGTTTATAGACTCGAAATCAATTCCATTCATTTTTTCTGAATATAAACTAAGCATGCCTACATTATAATGCGAGGGATTTTCTTCAACAAGTACTTTATATGAAAGATATGATAAAAATATGAAGATTTCGGAATTTTTTATATCTTTGTCAATTGAATCAAGAATATTCAAAGCAATTTGCGGTTTTTTCATATTAATCAATGTATGAGCTTTTACGAGTTTTGCAGCCTGATGATTTGGATTTTCGCCTAAAATTATATCCGCTTTTTCGGAAGCATCACTGTATATACCGCATTTTAAATCAATTAAAGCATACATTAGAATAACTTTTTCGGAATTTCTGTTAATTTGGTATGCACTTCTTATTTTTCTCAATGCATCTTTTGTATTATTCAAATCAAGAAGACATACACAGCAGTTTATATAGGCTTCCAAATGCTGAGGATAATATTCAATTGTCTTTTCGTAAAATTCCAAACTTTTTTTCAATTTTCCCATTTTGTAATAACTGTTAGCGATATAAAAATACAAATAATTCTTATCACCCGATAAATTTATTGCCTTAAACAGGGTTTGAATTGCACCGCTATAATCCTGCATATCATATTTTATTATACCCAAATCACCGAGAGCATAAGTATTATTGGGATTTGAAGCTAAAGAACGATTATAATAATTGATTGCCTCAGAAATATTACCTTCTTTTCTAAAACAAACACCAAG
>CAJONH010000089.1 GCA_905235825.1 Candidatus Gastranaerophilales bacterium | reverse complement strand
TGCCAACTTCAAGATTTGCAATTATTTCATCAACTACCTGTTCTCTTTGTTCAGCAACAGCCTGTCTTTGGGATAAAATTAATTTATTTCTTTTTGCATCGGCTTCTAAAACTTTAACCTCAATATCTTGACCGATTAAACCGTCAAAAGGTGCCCCTGTTCTTAATTGACTTGCAGGTACAAAACCTCTTAAATCAGCAACTTCAACAATTACACCGCCTCTTACTATTTGGACAACTTTAGCTTTAATTGTTTCGTTATTATATTTAGCACTTTGAAGTTCCTGCCATGCTTTTGCACAAGATAATTTTTTAAGAGAAAGCATAATTCTGTCATTTTCATCTTCGCCTTCTTCTTTAAGAATATAAAATTCTTTTACATCATTAATCGATAAATATTCGGAAAAATCTCTGTCATTTACCTGATTATTTGTTATTTCTCTGTTGGGGAGAAATGCTTCCGTTTTAGCTCCGATATCTACCAAAAAACCGTCATTTTCCTGTTTAATAACGATGCCTTTAACAACATCGGCTGCCGAAAATTTATAATTATAGCTTTCTTCAAGCAATCTTACAAATTCGTCCTGTTCATTCATTGTGTTTGTCATTTTATTATCCTTTCCTATATTTGTTTTAATTTTTTTATAACATCATTAATAATGTAATCGGGTGTTGACGCTCCGGCTGTTACTCCTATATTCATTGAATTTTTTATAATTTCATTTTGTTTATCAAAATCATCTGCTGTTTCTATATGCAGAGTAGGTGTAATATTTTGCAGTATTTCCGCTAAATGAGTAGTATTTGCACTGTTTTTACTTCCGACTACAATCATTAAATCGGATTTTTTTGCCAGTTCAAGTGCCTCATGCTGTCTTCTTTCAGTTGATTTACAAATGGTATTAAATATTTTTATTTCACTTGTCATTAATACAAGTTGTGAAACAATATTTTGCAAAAGCTCCGATTTTTGAGTTGTCTGAATAACAACTCCGGCTCTTTTTTCATTTTTTATTATGTCGGATATTTTATTAAGTTCATCAACATCAGAAATAACGAAAATTTTATCACTGTATTGTAAAGCATTAGCCTTAATTGCAATAACTTCGGGATGTTCTCCTTTCCCGAGTATCAAAACAGGGAAACCTTCTTTTGCAAGTTGAACTGCTTTTTGCTGAACTTTTTTTACGTCGGGACATGTTAAATCAACAAGTTCAAAGCCTTTAGCCTTGATTTCTTCAATTTTATCGGGAGCCATTCCGTGGCTTCTTACTATGCAAATACCGCCTTTGCACTCGCATATATCGGTAACAGTGTGAATACCCAAGTTATCAAGCTCGTTAATAACATTAGAATTATGAATTAACTCACCGATAATCCAAACCTGCTTGTCCTTATTATCAAATTTTATTTGTTTAGTAGTTTCGACTGCCCTTTTTACTCCGTGGCAAAAGCCTGCATATCGGGCTAATTTTATATGTTTACTCAGTTTATTAAACTTCCGATTCTTTAGACTGGCAAAAAGATAACTTTCTGCTGTACCTCATTAATAACATGAACAAACTGCCGTTTCAAGTTGTTAAAAATATTGTTTTTATAATTTTGTAAAAATTACACTAAATATTGTTACATAATTAACAAAAATATTTTGTTTCTACTTTTATTTTGATATATTTGAAACAACAGTTAAAAAGGAAATATCGTGATTCAGACACTCAGCCGTGATTTAATTTCACAAAAAAAATTATTAAATTCAATATTTACCAATACTCAAAATAATAAAAATAAGTATACATCTTCTCCGGTTGAAAAACTTCATAGTGCGGAAATAGCTCTTTTTAAAATTTTTGAAGAAGAAATTAATGCCGAAAATCCTGTTTTATTAGGATATAGCCAAAGTGCAATACATAAAGCGGCAAAATTTATAACGGGTATTACGGAACGTTCCGCATCAATAGGTATTGCAGGTGAAACAGCAAGCGGAAAATCAACCGTAACAATGGATGTAATAGATACTATACTTTCTTTTCAAAATAAACATAAATTAAAAAGTCTTGTTACTCGTGTAAATACAGATGATTACTATTATGACCGAAGTCAAGAAGTTAAAAAAGCCGGCGGAATGGCTGAATTTGCAAAAAATTATGATTTTGACGTTCCCGAAGCTCTTGAATTAGACCTTATGTACAGGCATATAAAACAGTTGCTCGGCGGAAATCCCGTTATGCTTCCTAAATATGATATGTCGGGAACAACTATAAGAATTAATGATGCAACTCCTGCTTTCCCTTCTAAAGTTGTAATATCGGAAGGATTATTTACACTGACGGATAAAATCCGAGATGCGTTTGATTTCAAAATATATGTAGATATTGACAGAAATATTCAAAAGGAAAGATTTTTTATACGTGCAAAAGAAAGAGGTTTAGGTGATGCTGCTCATATAATGTATGAAAATGCATCAAATAAGGCGGAAATATATATCAGAGGATGCAAAAACGGTGCTGATATAGTTCTTTCAGGTGCTGCGGAAAGAAAAAATTATAAGATATTTATGAATAAAATTCTTTCCATTGTTGAGAACATTCATTTTATGAAGTAGAGGCTTTATGGCTGAATGCTTATATCAAGGCAGTTTTAATCCGATACACAATGCACATTTGGCTGTTGCTGAGTATGTACATAAAAAATTTAATTTTGATAAAATTGTATTTATTCCGGCATACAAACCGCCTCATAAAAATTTAAAAGAATTTAATGCGAAAAATGCAATACATCGGCTTGAAATGGTTCAATTAGCCGTTGAAGATATACCCTACTTTGATGTATCAGCTATAGAATATACAAGAAATAAACCTTCATATACATTTGATACCATTATTCAAATATATGATATTGTTAAACCAAAGGAAAAAATTAATTTTATTATTGGTACTGATGCATTTGCACAGATTGAAAGCTGGTATAAAACCGAAGAATTGAAAAAATTAGTAAATTTTATTCTTTTTGTTCGTGAGAATAATTTTAATGAAGAACTGTTTGAAAAATTAAAGCAAAAAGGATATAATTATAATCTGATGAAAATGCCGTTTATTGACATTTCGGCAAGTGAAATAAGAGAAAGATGCAAGGAAGGTATTGCGATTAATGATTTAGTTCCTGAAAAAGTCGCAGAATATATAAAAAAATATGATTTATACAAAATTTGACATTGAAGAAATAAAAGAAAAATTACAAAATTGTTTGACTTATGAACGCTATCTTCATTCACTCGGTGTTATGGAAATGGCACTTGAACTGGCTGAAAGATTTAAATGCAATACTGAAAAAGCACAAATAGCAGGACTTTTACATGATTGTGCAAAATGTCTTTCTAAAGATGAACTTTCAAAATACAATTATTGTCTGCTTGATTGCGAAAAACAGAGTTTAAAAACCTGGCATGCACCTGTCGGTGCCATTATAGCCCAAAATGAATACGGCATCAACGATGAAGAAATTTTATCTTCAATAAGGTGGCATACTATTGGTAAAACAGGAATGAGTAATTTTGAAAAAATTATTTTTATCGCCGATAAAATAGAACACAAAACACGGGAGCAGGAAATGCGGCAAAAAATTGAAGAAGCATTGAATGCTCATAACAGTTTGGATGAAGCTATGCTTAAAAGTTTTAAAATAACAATAAAAAGTCTTGTTAAACGTAATTTGCCGATTTGTTTTCAAACAATAGAAGTATATAATGCCTTCCTTAATTCAGTACTAAATAACCAAAATTAAGATAAAAGGCAAAACTCACCCATATAATATACGGAAGAAGCAATATAGCAGCGGGTTTTGAATGTTTTGAAAATTCCGCAACAGTTAAAGCAATAAATATCCACATAATTATGATTATAAATAAGGCTGCCATTATATTTCTCATTGCAAAAAATATAAATGTCCAGCTGAAATTTAACAGCATTTGAATAATAAAGAAAATCAAGCCTTTAGCTTTGTTTTTTAACCCGTTTTTCAGATATAGAATTAATGAAATTATTATCATCACATATAAAATGCTCCAAACGGGCATGAAAATGCTGTCCGGCGGGGCAAGAAACGGTTTATTTAAATTATTATACCAGTCAGAATTAAACATATTTTAATAATAAATCAATTTCAAAAAAAATTAATTCGACATTTTGATTAATACAAATGATTATATATTACCCGTTGAGCTGTTTCTATCATCTTCAAATTGTTTAATATCTACATTTTCATCTGTCTGCTGCATAGAAGCATATTTATAGTTTGAAGTATTAACATCAATTTCGATATTAACATCCGTATCAATCATTTCAACTTCAGAACTTGGAAATTCTTTGATTTTTCCGTCTGAAAGTTTTACGGATACTTTATTTGTTAAAATGTTTAATCCGCATACTCTGCCTACACCGTCAACGGTCATAACACCTGAACCTATAGGCACCATTTCTTTTGCCGTTTCAATATAATTTTTATATTCGTAATTTAAACAACACAAAAGTCTGCCGCAAGTTCCCGAAATTTTACTCGGAGTAATAGGCATGCTCTGGTCATGAGCAAGTTTAATATTTATTGAATCAAATTGTCTTTTAAACGTACAACAGCAAAAAGCCCGTCCGCATAATCCGTTACCGCAGCACAATGATGTTTCATCACGTACACCGATATGTTTTAAGTCTATTCTTACACGCCTGAAAACTTTTGTTAAATCTTTTAAAAGTTCTCTAAAATCAACACGTTCAGGTGCAGTGTAATAAAATGTAACTTTCCTTTTATCAAAAGTATATCTGCATTGAATAAGATTCATTTGCAAATTATGCTGTTTAATTAGCTGGAAACAGCTTTTATACCCTTCTTCATCCATTTTTTTTATATTTTCATATTCTTTAATATCATCCTCGGTCATAACCCTTAAAAATGGGATGGAAGGAACTTTTTTTCTTTTAAGAATACTTTCAACTTGAGGCGGGACTAAATAAACCTGAGCAGCTTCTTCACCTTTATCAGTTAATACAAGAACCATATCTCCGTGTTTAATTTGTGTTCCTTCGGGAACATCAATCGGACATTGTTTATTTCTTATTAATTTCACTGCAAACATAAGTTAATAATAGCATAAATTTATAAAAATGTTTATAAATTCTCAATTATTATGACATGTGATACAATAACTTTATGGAAGATAAATTCAGATTAAATAAACCGCATAATTTAAAAGGTACGTTAGTTTGTGTTGAGGGAATAGACGGATCGGGCAAATCAACACAGCTTGTTATTTTACGTGACTGGCTTAAATCATTAAAGCAGGATGTTATATTTACAGAGTGGAATTCTTCTGATTTAATTTCACAGACGACAAAAGCCGCAAAAAAGAAAAATTTATTGAGTCCTCGTACATTTTCTCTTTTACACGCAGTAGATTTTGCCGACAGGCTTGAACAAATAATTATTCCGGCATTAAAAGCAGGTTTTATAGTACTTGCGGACAGATATGTTTATACTGCATTTGCACGTGATGTTGCAAGAGGTGTTGATAAGGATTGGATAAGAAAAGTATACGGTTTTGCGGTTCGTCCCGATTTAACCCTTTATTTCAGAGTAACTGAAGATGTTTCGTTAGAGCGTATTTGTGCTAATCGTGCTCCTAAGTTTTATGAGGCTGGCATGGATTTAAAAATCAGTTC
The DNA here is from genome assembly GCA_905235825.1 of Candidatus Gastranaerophilales bacterium. Lineage (GTDB taxonomy): Bacteria > Cyanobacteriota > Vampirovibrionia > Gastranaerophilales > Gastranaerophilaceae > Avigastranaerophilus. The sequence continues at coordinate 7,067 of CAJONH010000089.1, read as the reverse complement.
CGATCCTTATGAAAGCTATAAAATTTTTCAAAAACGGGTTAATGACGAATACAAAAAAATGGTTGATGAATACGGATTGGTTGAAATTGATGCAAATGAAAGTATTCATAAAAAACAAGTTTTCTTTAGAGAACAGATAAAGTCGGTTTTGGCATTGAAAGGAATAGAGCTTTAATGACTGCATATAAATCAAAGCATGGTTATGAGGGGCTTTTGGTTGTAATAGAAGGCACTGACGGTTCGGGAAAATCCACACAAATTTCAAAATTAAAAAGATGGATTGAAGACCAATCTTACGGAGCTATGGTCAGTGAATGGAAAACATCTAAATTTATTGCCGATGCCATTAACGATGCAAAAGAAAGAAATCTTTTAAATGCAACAACTTTCAGTCTTTTATATGCGGCAGATTTTGCCGACAGACTTGAACAGGTCATAATTCCTGCCTTAAAAGCCGGTTTTGTGGTTATTTTGGACAGATATATATATACCGCTTATGTTCGTGATGTTGTAAGAGGTCATGATATAGAATGGCTGAAAAATCTTTATAATTATGCTCCCGAACCTGATATGGTATTCTATCTTGATGTTCCCGTTGAGATTTTATTAAAAAGAATTATAGGTACAACAGGGCTTGATTATTGGGAATCCGGTCGTGATATAGGTTTAAGCAGCGATTTTTATGAAAGTTTTAGAATATATCAGGATAAATGTATTGCCGAATATCAAAAAATGAAACAGGAATATAATTTTATTTCTATAGACGGTACACTAAGCGAAAAAGAAATTCATAAAAAAATTATTTCTCACGTAAAAGATATTTTAGAAGTTTAATTTCGACAACTGATTAGATGCTTTTATTATTATAATGTTAGTTTCTTTGCTGCATTCATTGTATTTGGGAAAAGGGCAGAAAATATTAAATTTATTTTAGATGGTGATGAATCACTCATTGTAGAAAAACATTCCGCAAAATTTTCCCTTAAACCCTCACGAGAAATATCAGACTCATCGATTCCGTCTTCAAAGTTAACACCTTCAATATAGTGATGTAAGTAATTGACCATTTCTTGTAAATTTTCACCATAAACCGTTGAATTGCCTTCTTTTAAAGCAAATTCAAGATTTTTTAAATCTTTTAAATATGCAGATTTAAAAATTTCGGTTGTTGATAATTCCTTATCAATCAAATGACCCGTTTCGTGTGTGAAAGTGTCAGCACCTTGACTTGCAGTATTTCCTTCAAGCACCGCATTTTTTCGTTTATGATTGTCTTCAATCAATACTATTGCATTATCGGATTTTGAAACAAAACCGTAAGCATCGGAAGCGTAAGTATGAAATTTCTCGTTTGTTTGAGGGAATTGTTTGGGAATTTCGGAATTGGTATCTTTTAAAATAATGATATTTTTAAGTTTGTCTACTGCTGCTTTTGATGCAGGCGAATAGTTTTCCATTTTTTCAACGGTATTTATTACGCTGCTTTTAAATTCTCCGCTGACACCGTTTGCAGTATAGACATTGTGATTTCCTATTTTTTGGTATTGTTCGCAATTACTTAAAACCGTCATATTTTTAAGATACCTTACTTGTAATTTTACGCTAATGCATAGATAGAGGGTTTATCTAAGTCCAAATCTCTATCAAGGTCAAGATCTCTGTCCAAGTCCAAATCCAAATCCCTGTCCAAATCTAAGTCTTTGTCAAGGTCAGCATCTTTGTCGAAATCTTTGTCCGTATCTGTATATGCTTCGGTTGCTTTTGATTTTAAAGGTTCTGAAACATAACTCGTATAATACGGATTTACCGCAGAAATCATAGTCATAAAACTACCTCCTTTTACTTACAAGATTATAAAAAAAATTTTAAAAGCCAAATTTCACAAATTAGAATTTTTGTTACAAAATTTAACATTTCTTTTTTTTGGGGCGGGATTATAACTTTATGCTTCCTTGTCTGAGTATTCGAATATTATTATCTACAGCCAAAACAACCGTTGATTCAAGCCCTTTGCATTTATAGCCGTAATCTTCAAAAACTTTATCAACCAAATTACCTATTGAATAAAGAGCCTCCTCATAAGATTTTGATGAAGGTTCATTAGACAAATTCGCACTTGTTGTAGCGAGAACATGTCCATTTATTTTTGCACACAAAGTTTTAAAAAATTCATTATCGGGAACTCTTATTCCTACTGTATTTTTTCCCGAAGTAAGGGAAATGGGTGTTAAATCAGATTTTTCCGATATAACGGTTAAAGCACCGGGAAAATACTTTTCAATCATTGATTTTGCACTTTTGGAAAGATTTTTTACATAAGGCAATAAATTTTCCGTTTCATTAGACATTAATATTAACGGTTTTGTTCTATCCCTTCCTTTAATTTTATATATTTTATCAATCCCCTGTTCATTATCGGGCAGACATCCCAGTCCCCAGACGGTATCAGTGACAAAAGCAATAACTCCTCCGTTTGAAAGGATATTATTTAACTCAATTGAATTAAAATTTATTTTTGACATAATTTGCAATTCTTCCTATAAGTTCACCTGCAAATTCAACTTTAATAAGCATTGAAAACAGAGTATAAATAATTATGTATATAAAGAAAATAACTGCTGTTTTTATAATGTGTAATATCCAGCCGTCATAAGTCCAAGCATTATATACAAAAGAAACAAGAATAAATGCAATAAATGCAGCAAATAACATTTTTGCGAGATTGATAAAGTAGCGTTTATATCCGAGTTTTATTTTTTTACTTATCAGTATGCCCAATAAAGCACCGTTGAACAACGTTACAAGCGAAGTTGATAATGTTATAGCTGCAATCCCCAGTTTGTTTATAAATAATGCATTTAATATAAATTTTAATATAATGGACGAGCAGGCAACCAAAAACGGAGTTTTAGAATCATTAAACGAATAAAAAATTCTTGTAATTGAATCTCTGAATACATAAGGAACTATTGCAAGAGAAAGGAATATTAATGCCTGTGATACCATATATACGGCATTATTATCAAACTTCCCACGTTGAAATACAATTTGTACGACATCCGAAGCGAGCAAAATTATTACAAACATAATTGGAATTGCGGCAAAATTTAAAAGTCCTATTCCTTTTTGAAAATAATATTTTACTTCATCATATTTCTTTTCACCAACGAGTCTTGAAAATATGGGAAATAAAGGAACAAGAAATGCTGTTGAAAGAATACCCACGGGAAATTGAAATACTCTGTTTGCATATCCGATAGAAGTCCAAGCACCCATACCAAGACTTGAAGCAAAAAACATATCTACATAAACATATATCTGCCCTATTGTAGAACTTAAAGCGGCAGGAAATACAAGCTCTATAAGATTTTTAAATTCAGGATTATTTCTTATGTTTAAATTAGGTTTAAATTTAAATCCCAATTTTTTAACGGCAGGTACTTGAAGCAAAAACTGAAATAAAGCACCTATTACGGTTGCAGCAGCAAGATATGCACCAAAGTTATCGCCTTTTGTAAATAAAAGAATGCCTATTATACACAAACTTAATATTGAAGGTGATATATTCGGAAGTAAAAAGTACCTGTAAGTAATTAAAAGACCGTAATATATACCTATTATGCCGCCTATAATTATTATCGGGGTCATAACTCTTAAATGTTTTGAAGCATAATATACAAGCTCTTGATTTGAGGAATGTATTATAAAATCCATTATTTGTTCGGAGAAAATAAATACAAGCACAGCTAAGAATGAAAACAAAAGAAATGAAGCTGTAACAAATGTATTAAACAGTTTATTTACTTTTTCTGACGGCATTTTGTCATCGGGATTGACGAGTTTTGCAAATACACTGACAGTTGCACTGTGAAAAGGTCCTCCTACACCGCCCATTAAAATTATTGCCAGTGACGGTATTTGATAGGCATAAAAATAAGCATCGGAAGCCAAACCTGCACCATAATAATTAGCGATTATAATATCACGTAAAAAACCGACGAATTTGGAAATAATTGTTACAAAAGCAATAAGCCATGCCGCTTTTAATAAAGAAGTTTCCTTACTCATTTTGTACCTCTTTATTCGGCTGATATTCTTTCAACGTAATTCCTTTATAATAATGCTTTAAAATTTCATCAAACGTGTATCCCATAGCAGACATTTTTCCTGCTCCCCACTGGCTTAATCCTACTCCGTGTCCGAAACCGCCGCCCGAAAATTTAAATACGGGATTTTGGGAATTTATATATGATATTACAAAATTAGCACTCGGCAGTGATATTCCGTTTTTTTGAAAACATCTTCTTATTACAAGTTCTTTTTGAATTATATAAGTATTTTTGTCTGTTTTTAATTCGAGTTTTACTATTTTACCTGATGAACCCCGTTCTAAAGCTCTTATAGAAATTATGTTTCCGATATTGTCGCCTTTATAAAACATTGGATAAATAAAACCTGTTGCAGCCTGAGCAGGCATTGTTTTGTTTAGAATACTTTCCAATTCAGGTTTTGTCCATTCTTTATCCCAGCGAAAATACGGTGATAAATCGTCAAAAGAGTCAGGTCTTGACATATAAAATTCTTCGGCTTTTTTATCAGTATTAAGAGCTTGAAAATTTTCATTATCCGGAACGGCAACAAGATATTCCACTTCATTTGCAGGAAATTGACGTGTTTCAGGGTCGGAAAATGCAAGAGAATAGCTTTCCGTATATCCGCCTGCAGTTGAGCTGTATAATGCAAGAATAGGTTTATCAGCTTTATCGACGGCAATAATACTGTCTGTTTCAGCTATTGCTCTGTCTGATAATTCATCTTCGGTATTAGCACCAAAATATACCTGACATGCAACCGAATCACATAAGTCAAACTCCTGATATGCTTTAATTCTCGGTGCAATAGCGTAATTTCTTGCAGCAACCGTTTGTGCTTTTAATGCTTCAAGCCCGAAGCGGACAGGCATTTCATTCGGAACCACACCTCTAAGATAATCCCTAAGACTAATTACATTAACTACGGAAAATTTTGACTCATCTTTTGAACTTTTTATAAGTTCTATATAGCCTCTATATGCAGCCTGCCTGCCTTTTCTTTTTAAACCTTTTATTTCCACAAAATTTTCTCTTGAATAAACAAGAATGGGACCCGAAAGATTTTTGGCTTTCAGCTCTCCGTCTACGTATATTCTAAACAAATTATTTTCAATTGAAACACGAATATTCCTGTTAAATTCATCAATAGGAGTTCTGTACCCGGTTTCTGCATCTAACACATGAAGCATGTGTGCATTATTAAATTCTATATTATCAAATATATAAGTTTTAAATGCCGTATCGCTTATGCCTATACGCACGGGAACCATGCTATCCTTGGCATAAACACTCTGAACAGCGGATATAAGAATAATAAGTATTATTGCAAGATATCTTTTCAATTTCCTTTTACATCCCTAATATTTCTATTATAGAATAAATAATGTATTTAGGTAAATGATTTTAAAAAAACAAAAATAATTTAAAAATATGAATTTATTAGAATTATTAAAAAATGAATTTTCAAGTTTCGGAAAATATGAGAGAATATTTTTTCCGATAGTAATACTTGTTATATGTATAATTTCTTTTTTGACAAATGATAATAAAATTGCACTTGTTTCCGCTGTTTGCGGAATAGGTTACACCATACTTGCAGGTAAAGGAAAAATTTCCTGTTACTTTATAGGAATAGCAGGAACCGTTTGTTATTCGTATATCGCTTTCAAAAACGGATTTTACGGTAATCTGGCATTATATTCACTTTACTATCTTCCAATGGATATTATTGGAATTTCTGCCTGGAAAAAACATTTGAAAAAAGATACATGTGAAATAAAAAAAGTAAAACTTTCCGTAAAAGAACGTATTATTTATCTTTTTTCGGCATGTTTGCTGTCTTTAATTTTGACATTTATATTGAAAATAACAGGCGGAAAAAGTCCTTTATTTGATTCGATATCCGTCGTTTTTTCTGTTTTCGGAATGTTTTTCACCGTGAAACGATGTATAGAACAATGGTATATCTGGTTTTTTGTAAATTTAATATCGTTAATTATGTGGTTAAATGCTTATTTAGAAGGTTCAAACTGTCTTGCAACAGTATTAATGTGGTTTGTTTACTGGGTTTTAGCTGTTTATTTCCTTTATACTTGGAATAAAGAAATAAATAAAAAATTTTAAATTTTTTGTATTTTATTCATTACAGCCGTAATAAGCCCGCCAAGTGCAATCCCGTCCGCTGCAACTGGTACGGCACATATATCTTGTATAGCTCCAGCTGTCACAGTAGTAACTTGCTGATGCATTTAGATAACATCTGCTTTGTGAGGGAAAAAAATCCCAGTCAATGCCTGTTCCGCAGCACCAATGCGGGCCGATTAAATCAGGGCTGTCAATTATTTCATTATAAAGAGAAAAAATCTCATCTTCTTTTAAACTGTCTATATTGTCATAATTCATAATTTTCTCCTAAATTAACAATAAATTTCCAAGTTTGGTATTTTCTTTTTTCGTTTTGAATTTGTAAAAACCGCTGTACGGGGTAAAAGTTAATTCTTCAAAATATAATTTATTTTGATATATCATCCAATCAACTCTTACAAATCCCATTCCTTTTGATAATTTCTCCGATAAATTTGCAATTTGTTTTATAGAAATTTGTTTTATACCTTTTATTTGATTTATATTATCAATATCAAAATTTTTTATATTTTCATCTAAAGAATCAAATATATTTTCAGTAGGTTCAAATTTCTCATTCCAAATATTTATTTTGTTGTTGCCGTATAACTTAATGAAAATTTCAGGCTTTCCGTTAAAGCAATAAACATTTATCTTTATAGGCTCAGTGTTAAATTCTTCTCTCATTAACGGTTCAATTAATATTTTGGGTTCTATATATTTGTCATTGCGAAATACATTGACTTTTGATGTGCAGTGGTGATCCGGCTGACTTTTATTTTGTTCTTTTAAATCGGCTGGATTGCCACGCAAATCTTGAAATGAAGTTGATTTGCTCGCAATGACATTATG
>CAJONH010000088.1 GCA_905235825.1 Candidatus Gastranaerophilales bacterium | reverse complement strand
CCCTAATTATTTATCTGCCCCCCTTGCGGGGGAAGTGGCACGTAGTGCCGTAGGGGGGTATAATAATTTCCCACAAACCCCAAATCACAGAATATACCTGCCATACATCAAAACCTTTGCACGTCAAATGCGAAAAGAAATGACAAAGCAGGAAGTTCAATTATGGCAAAACATAAGAAAAGAACAGCTTGGAGTTAAATTCAGAAGACAGGTTCATATAGATAGTAAATATATTGCAGATTTTGCATGTCAATCAGAAAAAATCATTATAGAAGTTGACGGCGGTCAACATAATAATTCTTTTGATGATGAACAAAGAACATTTTATTTACAAGAAAACGGATATAGAATTGTTCGTTTTTGGAATAACGAAATAGATAATAATATGGAAGGTTGTATAGAGGTATTGAGGGAGATTATAAAAGATGTAACCCCCCTACCCCCTTCGGGTACTAATGAACCCCCTTTTGTCCTTCGGACATTTTCCCCGCAGGGGGGACAAATGAAATCTAAAAAATATATACCCGCAAGGGGGGCAGATGAAAGCCTAAAGCAAATCAATAGCCCCCTATCCCCTTCGGGTACTAATGAACCCCCTTTTGTCCTTCGGACAACCCTCTCAGAAAACGCAACAACCCCGTTGCCTTTTCTTCGGCAGAGTCCGCAAGGGGAACAAATAAAAAATTTTCGTCGTACGGGTAATCTTGGTGATGCGGCAGGATTTTCATTTTATCCCGGAAAAAATTTGGGCTGTATGGGCGACGGCGGATGCGTTACTACCAATGATGACGAGCTTGCCGCTAAAATTCGTGCCATAGCTAATTACGGCAGCGACAGAAAATATCATCACATTTATAAAGGTGTTAATTCAAGACTCGATGAAATTCAAGCAGCTATTCTCGATGTAAAACTGCCTTATTTGGATAGCGATAATCAACGCCGCAGAGAAATTTCAAAATATTACAGAGAAAATATAAAAAATCCAAAAATAATTTTACCTCAGGTTTATGATGAACAGGCTCATGTTTGGCATATTTTTGCCGTCAGAACACAAAACAGAGATGAACTTCAAAAATATCTTGAAAAAAACGGAATACAAACAAACATACATTATCCTACTCCGCCGCATAAACAGGGAGCTTATAAAGAATGGGAAAATCTATCGTATCCTGTTTCGGAGGAAATTCATAAAACTATATTAAGCCTGCCTATTTCCCCCGTATTAACAGATGAAGAAGTAAAAAAAGTTGTTGAGGTTGTAAATGATTTCTAAATACGACAAATACTACCCCGTTATTACTAAAGCAAAAGAAAAATTCATATCTTTATTAAATAAAACAAAATACCTTAAAAATTTTAAAGAAAAAAATGAAGGTTTATTATCGCTTATAGAAATGGCGGTTTACTATAATGTTGGTATTTGGACTTCATCATATATTGAAAAGTTTTATACGGATTATGCCCAATCTATTGATATTGATAATTATGATGCTGAATATAAATCGGGAAGTTTTTTGCACGTATTAACAACCGGAAACGTAACAGGCGGTCATACCAGAGTTGTCGAACGCTGGATTAGCAATGCACCCGTAACTCAAACTCACAGCGTAGTTTTTATAAGTCCGAATAAAGATAATATGTCTACGTTAAAAGATAATGTTAAAGCTAAAAACGGCGAATGTATTTATTTTGATAAGTCTTTATCTTTAGAGCAAAAGGCACTTAAATTAAGAGAATTAGGGCTTCATTACGAATATATAGTATTACATACGCACATGGAAGATGTTATTCCTTCAATTGCATTCGGAACACCGAAATTTACAAGACCTGTTCTTTTATATAATCACGCAAGTCACATGTTTTGGATTGGAAAAAGTATTGCAGATTTAGTTTTGGATATAAAAAAAGACGATGAAGTTACTAAAATAAAGAAAAATATAAATAATACCTTTTTTCTCGGAGTTCCTTCAAAAGAGATTATTTATTCCAAGCCCGATAAGAGTGAATTAAGAAAAAAACTCGGACTGCCTGTTGATAAAAAAATAATAATAAGTTCGGGAACAGAACAAAAATATTATATTATAGGTAATGATAACTATGCTAAAATCATACAAAAAATTATAGATGAAGATACATATTGTTATATAATAGGTGTCAAAAAAAATAATGAATATTGGAAAAAAGTAGAATTTGCCTCTAAAGGACATATTATTCCTTTTGGATATATTAATTTTAACGAAGGTTATATGGATTATCTTTCCGCTGCCGATTTATATATTGATTCATACCCCGTTACGGGATATGCGACAATGATAGATGCTATATCAAGAGGGGTTCCGTCGCTTTCCTTAAAAACGGTTGATTCGCAATTGGATTATCTTGCTAAAACAGATTCTTACTGTCAGAGCGAAGAAGAATTTGTTACCAAATCAAAAAAGATTTTGAATGACCCTGTATACGCAAACACTATCTTAGATAAACTCCAAAAATCACTGGATGAATATCAATCAATATCAGCGTGGAATAAAAGAATAGAAGAAATGATAAAAATTTGCCCGAAAACCCATTCTGTTAAGGATTTATCAACCGAAAAGGATTACGGTAAAATTGATGATTTATCAGTTCTTATCAATATTATGACGGATAAACACGCATTTGACAATAAATCCGTATTAAAAATGATTGAAAAACAAAATTACGATGATTTCAGTAAATACGGAATAAAATACCGTGAAAGAGGAATACCTTATATATTAGAAGTTTTATCTTATAAAAAATCAAACGTAAAAACAAAAGTTATAAAAATTTTCGGTATAAAAACTTTTATATATTAGTCTTTTAAACTGCCAATTGACCGATTGTAATTATTCATCCGATTTGTTTTCATAATTATATGAAAATATTTTATATAATTATCAGTTTAATATTCATTATCGTAACAGGTATTTTATTTTATAATAAACTTGCCTATACCGATGTTGTCGTAAAATTTGAAGATTTAGAACCGTTTACGGGAAAAATGAAAGTATACTATAAGGGATTTCAAATAGGTAAAACAGGAAATGTTTACCCTGATAAAGATTTTGTAAATACATATTTAAAATTGCGTATTGCAAAAAAGAACTTAAATCTTCCCGAAAATGTAACGGCAGAATTAAGAAATAGAAACGGTAATACATATTTAAACATATTATATCCGAATTCTCCAACCGTAAAAAGACTGGGAAACGGTTCTATAATTCAAGGCAGATATCAAAAAAATATAGACAGCTTTATTAATGATACAATAAACGGCGATAATGTTCAGGATATTATGGGTAATGCATCAAATTTAATAGAAAATGCAAATACAACAGTACAAAGTTTGGGCAGTGTATTTAACGAAATAACGGGTATATTAAAAGATATTCGCCCCAGTATTAAAATTGCGGCAAAAAATATTGAAAAAACATCAATTCATTTAAGTAATACGGCAAGTAATTTAGATAATGCACTTAATAGAGATGTTACCAAAAACAGCGTCGAAAATATTGAAGAAATAACCGAAAACATAAAAGATATAACCACTCAAATAAATGATGTTTCAATTCCGATTGTTAATTCAATTTTATGTGAAACAAAAGGAACAATGAATAATACTAATGAAATTACGCAAGGAATAAATTGTACTTTAAAAAAACATTTGGGATTGATGAGATTATTTTTCGGAAAACCCGTAAGTAAATGTGAAAATTGTAAATGATTTTTTATAGCAGAATAATTATGGTTTAATTTTCTATATTAAGTAATTCATGAATTTTTAAATTAAATTCTTGTGAAATTTTAAATAAAATGTCAAGAGAAGCATGTTTTTCTCCCCGTTCAATTTCTCCGAGATAATAAGCATTTATGCCTGTAATCTCAGAAAATTTTTCACGTGATATTTTAGATTGTTTTCTTAACCTGAATATTTTATTACCTAATTTTTTATAAAAATCGCTTGACATACATAAATTATATTTTTATAATATTGGTAATTAAATTGGCTTACAGCCAACAAAAAGAATGATTTTTTTTATTATAACTATATTTACGTAGTGTGCGGACAAGACCGTCCGCCTTTCTTTAGAAAAAACAGAAAGTAAGTATGAAAAATATATTTGAATTTTTTAAAAAAGATAATATAGGAGAACCGCCTTATGATTACTATTTCCTGAAAAACTTAGATGAAAAAGAATACCCTTTGTATTTAGCTAAATTGTTTTATCTTAATACAGGAGAAAAACTGCCGTTGAAGTATGATTTTAAAAATAAATCGTGGATTATTGATAAGAAAAGATGTAAAACGTTTAATCAAAAGATACAATGG
>CAJONH010000087.1 GCA_905235825.1 Candidatus Gastranaerophilales bacterium | reverse complement strand
TATTTGATTTTATTTCCGAATTTTCATGCACAGCATTTTGACTTCGTTCCCCTTGGATTGCTTCGTCACCTAATTTGCTATTGTTCCTCGCAATGACATGGCAATCACAATTTAATGACGGTATCACCTGCAAAACAGGTTTTAAATATTCTGACCCGATTTTTTCAGCTACATAATCACGTACTAAAACTTTATCAGTACACTTTTTTTTCAAATCCGTAGTATCATAAAGTTTCAACCATTGTATTTTTTGATTAAATGTCTTACATTTTTTCTTATCTATAATCCACGATTTATTTTTAAAATCATACTTCAAAGGAAGTTTCTCCCCTGTATTCAAATAAAACAGCTTAGCTAAATACAAAGGGTATTCTCTTTCATCTAAGTTTTTGAGGAAATAGTAATCATAAGGCGGATTTCCTATTCCGTCTTGAATTTCAATTAAGTTAAATATTCTAAAAAACTCAACTATATTTATCATCAACTATATTTAAACCATATACGTAGTAATATAAACACAAGACTAAGAGCATTACACCATTTTCATGGTATAATTCAACAGTTCTTTAATCTCATTTATAAAATTATTATAGAACAAATATAAAATAAATGTCAAATATATCAAATACAAATAAAACTTTTATTGTCAGGTGAACTATGAATTTCAAAGAATTACAGTCGAAGTTACAAAACTCAACAAAATCAAAAATATCTTTAACCGAAATAGGTAATGCTCTTGGTATTAAGCTGTCAACCGTTTCAATAAGAGCAAAAAACGACAGTGAACTAAAATATAGCGAAATAAAAAAAATTGAGAACTACTTCGGTGTAAATCTTTTAAATAATACCGAGTTATCTGTGCCGGCATTTAAAAATGAAAAAATTCAGTATATGATTAAAAACTCAGGCTTAGGCATAGCAGCATACGGAATATATTGTGCAATTATTGAAATGATGTCCGAAAAAGAAATTATAAAAGGTTCCGAAAAATTAATTGCCGACGAGTTACTTGTAAATGAAAAAGCTATTTTATCCGTTTTAAATGATTTTAATTTATTTGATATTAAAAATAACATATATTACAGCTTATATATAACTCCGAATAAAAACCAAAATGTTATTTACTCTAAAATTTTTGATGAATTAAAAAAAGAAATTTATTTCGATGTTATAAGTATGCTGCAAAATAATCACATAATATAAAATAAATAAAAATAAAGGATATTTCTTTTTGAGAAACATCCTTTTTTCGTAATTAAACTTCAATATATTCTTTTAAACGCTTGCTTCTGTTGGGGTGTCTTAACTTGCGTAGAGCTTTTGCTTCAATTTGTCTTATACGCTCTCTTGTTACACCAAACAACTGTCCGACTTCTTCTAATGTTCTTTGTCTGCCGTCATCCATACCAAAGCGTAAACGAAGAACATCTCTTTCTCTTGCTGACAACCCGCTTAGAACTTCGGCAAGGTCTTCTCTTAAAAGTTCTTGTGCAACAGTCTTAACAGGAGCATCAGCATCTTTATCTTCAATGAAATCACCAAGGCGTGAATCTTCTTCTTTTCCTATCGGTGTTTCAAGTGATAAAGGCTCTTGAGCAACCTTAACTATTTCACGAAGTTTCGGAACAGAAATATTCATTTCTACAGCCAATTCTTCTTCGGTTGGTTTTCTTGAAAGTTCCTGAGCAAGTTTTCTTGTAACTTTCTTTAATTTATTAATTGTTTCAACCATGTGAACAGGTATTCTTATTGTACGAGCCTGATCGGCAATAGCTCTTGTAATAGCCTGTCTAATCCACCAGGTAGCATAAGTAGAAAATTTGTAGCCTCTTTCGTGGTCAAATTTTTCTGCTGCTCTTATTAATCCCAGATTGCCTTCCTGAATTAAATCCAAGAACAACATGCCTCTGCCTACATATTTTTTAGCTATGCTGACAACTAAACGTAAATTTGCCTGTACAAGTTTTTTCTTTGCTATAATACCGGCTTTTCCTCCTTGAATTATTTTCTTTGCCAAATCAATTTCCTGCTCAGCGGTTAAGAGTTTTATTCTGCCTATTTCTCTTAAATACATTCTTACCGGGTCATCAAAAGAAACTCCTTTAGTAAGCATAGCATCGGATAAAGAAACTTCTTCGTCCTCGTCTTCTTCTTCAATATCAGCCGAAAATAAATCTTCGTTCTCCATTGTATCAATTATTTTGTTTCTTTCGGAACTTATAATAACATCCATACCTTCACGGCTTATTGATTCCGGCTCGGTCATTAATAAAATGCCCGATGCTTCCGAAGGTTCAGTTTCCATAGATTCTTCTTCATCTATCATTTCTACTACCGATAAATCTGATAATTTCTTCTTGCTCATTAAATTATTCTCCGATTTTCTGTTTGCTTTTAATCTTTTCTCTTAACTGCATTTGGAACTGCAGGGATTCAACATCATCATCGTTCATTTTTTTATACTTAGAAATGATTTCATTTCTCTCACAAGTCATGTTGTACTGTTGAATTTTTTCCGTATTCTCCTGTATTGCCGTTCTAAAATCCTTGCTTGAAAGTCCTTTAAAACTGTCGGCTATGTATATAATATCTGTTATAATGTCTTTTAATTCATTATCCTCCGCAAATTGCGTATACAGGGAGCGTATCAAAACGTCCACATTATTATTTACCTCACATACGATTTTGTCAATTGCGTTTTTGATAATAATTAAATTTTCATTACTAAATTTTACATTTTTTATATTTTCAGAAAGATAACTTATGTCTGAATTATTTCCACAGACTAAAAAAAGGCTTAATAAATTTTTTTGTGCTTTTTCTCCAATATTTGAAGATTTTGTTACAATTGGCATAAAGTCTTTATTTTTCGCCGTTTGAAAATTCTTATTTCGGTTGACCTCCCTAATTAAAGCTGTTTCATCCACGTTTATTCTGTCCGAAATCAACTTTATATATTCATTTTGCACTATATTATTAGGAATTTCCTCAACCAAAGGCATGATTTTTTTTACCAGTGCAAGTTTTTCGGTAGGAGATAAATTTGGTTTATATTCTTTTAAAATTTGCTCCAGTTCAAAATCAATAAGTAAAGGAGCTTGTTTTATATACGTTTTATACTGTTCAATTCCGTATTCTCTTATATATTCATCGGGGTCTTTACTGTCAAAAGGTGCAATAACACGAATTTCACAGGTATATTTATCATCTGAAAGCGTTGAGTATGTTTGGTCATACATTTTAATATTTCCGAGTCCTTCAAATGCTTCTTTTATCACATCAGTACTTCTTTGTGTAGCTTTTAAACCTGCTCCGTCTGTATCAAAAGCCAAATATATTTTTCTGGATTTTGAATATTTCGCAATTAAACGGACATGGTCAACGGTCAATGCCGTTCCGCAAGATGCTACCGCATTTTTAAGACCTGCTGCCTGTGCCGATATAACATCAAAATATCCTTCCATTATGACAACATAATCTTCTTTTATTATTTCATCTTTTGCATAATTTATTCCGTATAAAATACGGCTTTTATTATATAATAGAGTATCGGGAGAGTTTAAATACTTTGGATTTTGACCTTCTTCAACCGCTCTTGCTCCGAAAGCTATTATATTTCCTTCTGTATCTTTTATCGGAATCATTATTCTTCCACGAAATCGGTCAACAACATCACCTTTTTCAGTTTTTACCGTTAAACCGGCTTTTTCCATGACTGAGGGGGTAAAATCAGCTTTAAAATGAGCTTGAAATTCGCTATAGCCTTTTAATGAGTATCCCAGTGAATATTCCTCGATAATTTGTTTTGTAATTCCTCTTTTTGAAAGATATTCAAGTGCTTTTTTTGCTTCGGGCATGGTATACAAATTATTATGATAATAATCGCATGCTTTTTTTAATAAATTTTTTACAAGCTGTTTTTCTTCAGTATATTCTTTTGAATCACTTTTGGAATGCGGTAATTCAATTCCGAATTGAGCAGCCAAATCTTTAATGACCTCCGCAAAAGTCTGATTATTAATTTTCATTAGAAAACTTATTGCATCTCCGCCTTCTCCGCAGCCAAAACATTTAAATATACCTTTTTGCACATTTACGCTGAAAGACGGGGTTTTTTCGTTATGAAAAGGACAGCATCCCCAATAATTTGCACCTTTTTTCTTTAACACAACACGTGATTGGACAACATCCAGTATATCCAATTTATTTCTTATTTCATCTACACATTCCGCATAAGTTTTGTTTGTACTCATCTATTTTTTCAATCCGTTCATCAGGGCAAGTTTAAACAAAAATTCATCGTTATTTTTCTGTATTAATGGTTTTGGCAGGAAATTTTCCTGAAATTTGATTAAGACATATCTGTCGGTCATGCCTGAAACATAATCACAGACAGTTCTTTTAATATCGTTTATATCCGAATTGGGATATACAAGTTGCAATTCATTTACATAATACTCAAATAATCTTTTTATAACATTCTGTGCTTTATCTTCCTCTGCCTTAGCAGGAGAGTTATCATAAACATGCTCAAACATCCAGTTTCTTAAAAATACGAATTGTTTAAAACATTCATCCGACATTAATATTTTATCTTTTTCCCAGCTTGTTTCAACTATATCATTAATAAGTTTATTTAATCGTATATGGTCGGTTGTTGAAAAATAATCGGCACTCTTTTTTGGAATATCTTCGGGAGAAAGAATTTTTGCTCTTATAGCATCTTGTATGTCATGATTTATATAAGCAATTTTATCCGAAATTCTTACGGCTTGACCTTCTAATGTTTCAGGCATAAAAGAATATGAATGATTTTTTATTCCGTCAATAGTTTCTGCCGTAAGATTTAAGTCTTCAATAAATTCAACGACTCTAACGCTTTGAATATTATGCTGGTATCCTTCGGGCATAAGCTCGTTTAGTACTCTTTCACCGCTGTGTCCGAACGGAGTATGACCAAGGTCATGCCCGAGTGCTATAGCTTCCGTTAAATCCTCATTTAATCTTAATGCACGTGCAATAGTCCTTGCTATTTGCGACACTTCAAGAGTATGAGTCATTCTTGTCCTGAAATGGTCATCGTAAGGAGAAAAGAATACCTGCGTTTTATGTTTTAAACGGCGAAATGCCTTTGAATGTAAAATTCTGTCTTTATCCCTCTGATATTCGGTTCTTAATTCACAAGGCTCCTCATACCTTTTTCTGCCCTTTGTTTCTCTGCTTTTTGAAGCCATCGGACATAAAAAATCATATTCCCTGTCTTCTATGTATTCTCTTATTGTTCTGTTATTTATTTTCATATTTATATTGTATTATAAAGTACCAAATCAGTCTTTATTCTTTCATAAAAATCTTTATTTGTTTTATAATAATCCAAAAAATTGCCCGAGCAAATTTTTTAAAATACTTTCGATTATTTTTTGTTCTATGTTGTTAACACCCTTAATCATCTATTCTCCAATTATTTTTTCATTAATTTCCAAGCTGTTTCAACTGTAAATTCATATCGTTTTATACAGGCATCTTCAATGTATTCTTTAATTTTTAAATCTTGAACGGTTTCGTAATCCTTAGAACAAGTTCTTAGAGATTCAATACAGCTTTTTAGTTTTGATATATTAAATTCCGATTTATCCATATTTTATTCCTTGTATTTATAAAATATTCTATAATAAATCTTATGCAAAAAAAGCAGGAATGAAAAATTCCTGCACGTTTTTGCTTAATGCAAAAATCTACGTAAATAATATTTTTAATCAATTCTAAATCCACACATTACTCCCGTTTCTTGATAAACGGCATCCCCAGCCTGTACTAAAACCTACATAAGAAGAATTATCACATTGCGTAGATGATGAATTACATTTTGTGTTGCAAAGATAAGTACAATACGAAGCTGTACAAGTACCATCCTGCATTTTACAAACACCGGTGCTTGCCTGAGAATAGCATCCGTTTCCGTTAGCACATAAACATTCAGCAATTTGAATATAATCTTCTCCAAAATTATATTCAAAATACATTTCTTCTATATTTTCTTCCGTAAGTCCTTCAATAAAATCAAAATTCATTTTTATTTCCCTTTCAAATCAATCAAACTGCCAAGTTCAAAATTCTTTTTTTTATTTAAAAATTTCAAAAAACCGCTGTATGGCGTAAATGTCATTTCAGAAAAATAGAGTCTTTCGAGATAAACAAGAAAATCAACTCTCACAAATGCAAAATTTTCGGATAATTCCAATGATAAATCAATCGTTCGTTTTGTTAATTTGTCCATATTTACGGAAAGTATTTGTTCGGATATTTCAAAAAGATTTCCAACTGATTTAAAGTTTTCATCCCAAATACTAACACTTTTATTATCACTGTAAATTTTAACAAAAATTTTAGGCTTGCCGTTAAAACAATATACCTGTATTTCTTCCGCATTGTTATTAATATTACTTCTTAAAAGAGGTTCAATTAATATTTTGGGTTCAATATATTTGTCATTGCGAGGAACAACAGCATTTTGGGGGAC
>CAJONH010000086.1 GCA_905235825.1 Candidatus Gastranaerophilales bacterium | reverse complement strand
TCTGAAAAAACAAGAGAAAAATATTTAAAAAATTTGAAAATTGCTTAAAATTTTTTCATTTTTCTATTGACTTTTCTAACATAATCTTGATTTATACGGAAAAGAATTTATAAATCCAAATACCTATAATAAAAAAAGCGAATTTAATATGGTTAATATGGATGAATCATATTATATAACCATGCTTCAAGATTATTATCCTGTTGTATTCAAGAAAAAAAGAGAACTTTTCCGGAAAGGCTTTAAGGTTTACGATAATATAAAAGCCATAAATAAATTTAAATCATTAGGCGGTACGATTGATGAAATCGAAAAAAACAACATAATTTTTTCAAAACTCGAAGATAAAAAATTTGTGTTAAAAGGATTATAATTAAGTAAAAAATTGTGCCCGATGGGAGTTGAACCCACATCTAAAGACTTCGGAGATCTTTGCTCTATCCTGTTAAGCTACGGACACTAATAACAGAATTATACTATAAACTATATTTTTAATCCCGTATTTTTATATGATAAATCAGTATATAAATCAAAATTTTTAAAAGTATTATTCTCTTTTTTTGTAACAGGTACCGGAGGATTATTTAATAACTTGTTTAAATTGTCATTGGATAATTTATTATTACTGTTTGAAAATACATCAAAAATTTTATCGGCTTTTTCCGTAACCGGATTTTCCGTATATTCAAAACGACGCTTTCTACGCATGCTTTTTCGAGTTTCGCCTTTTTCTTTTAAATCTCTGTCATATTCCTGATTAGTCCATCTGTTTTTTAAAAACGGCATTATAGCATTACTTGCAAGTATGGAATATGCTACTGAAGATGCAACTAATATACCGTTTTTCATACCGTAGATTTCATCGATGGCACTTCCGTTACGAAGTAATTCTTTTGTTTCATTTGTACCGGAGAAAGCACAATCACGTTCCATTTCTTCCCATTTTCTTACTACTTTCCATACTGAATTATGAAATCCTACAGCGGTACGCTCTAAATATTTATTATATTCTTTTAATTTTCTATCAAAGTTTTTATATACTTGAGGAAATTCTTTATAAAGAAAATTTTTAATTGCCAAAATAATTTCTTCTATATCGGCTTTTGCATCAGGGTAATCTTCACCCTTTTTTTTAATATATTCTATAATATCGGAAGAAGTTCGTAAAAAATTTTCTTTATGAGTAACTGTAGAATATATATCATGATTTGATAAACCTACATCTTCAATAAGAGGTCCGGTAAGTAGTTTTTGCGTATATTTTGTAGTTATTTCTCCTTTTTCAAGTTTTCTCGAAATAATACTGTTAACAATAAGCGGCGGAATTAAAGTTAACCCAAGGTCAATTTTACGTTCCTTTTCTTCCAATTCAATCAAAAAATCTTTATTTTCTCTGGTGGAATTTTCTAAACCGTTAATTTGAGCTGTATGACTTGATAAAATTGCGATTGCGTTAAAAATAAGAATAACAACATCAGTTCTTTTACTGCTGTTAAAAACAAAGTTTGCAAATTTTTCACTAATTTGCTGAACGGCTTCACCACTCGAATTTTTTAACTCTTTTATATGTTCACCGCAAAATGCTATGACTTTTTCCAACGGATTAAGCATTTGAAACTCCTTTGTTTAATCCTGCGGATTTTTTCTTTTTGGGATATTCTTCATTGATTATATTTTTTATTCTATTAGCTTTATCATCAAGCATTTTTAAATAATCTATTTTACTTTGAATCCATCTTTGTATCTTATTTTTTCTGGAAACAGCAACCTCATTAAATGAATCTTCCCAGCTTTTATTATCTCTTGCAACATTCGTAAACAAATCTTGAAAATCACTTGTAAGTGGTACATCAACTTTTTCATTTGTAACAAGTATCATTGCTGCCAAAGCACAAATATTTCCTAATGTAACACAGTATTTAGAAATTCGATGTTCGTATTCTACAATACTTTTTGCACGAATTTCTTCTGAATCTTTAGGAAAAAACAAATCATTAGCCAAATTAACTTTTAATTTGCCTTTTTCATCATATCCTATTCTATTTTTAAAATATCTTTCGCAAATGCCTCTTATAGTTACACCTGTAATACCTCCTGCCAGAGCTTTTGCGGCAGATTTTATTGCAACATCAGACTTTTTATCTTCTTCAGCAAACTTCATATCAATTGCCGGCTGCATAATAAATGCCGTAGCAGCCAAAAATAATTTCTGCTCAGGCAAACCTACAAATTCAGAAGTCCATTTTGCCGCTTCTCCTATAAAATTAGGCAGATAAATCGGCTTTTCAGGCATTTTCGTGAACTTTATTTTCGGCTTTTTACGCTGTGCTGAAGGCTTTTTCTTTAGACTGACCAACCCAAAAGAAGGAGGTTCATATATATTATAGTTATTATTTGGAGATGAACTTATTTTCATGATTTTACCGGATTATCCTCATGGCTCAAAAAGTCTAAATTTATTTTGTTGATACTTTATAAATAAATGTTAAATTTTTTTTACAAAATAATATGATAAAAAAATTACGATCGGAAAATGCAAAAAAAAATTTGTTTAGATTTAATTATCTAATGAACGAAATTTAAAACATACAAAATAAATATGAAATTTTAGCTTATTGCGTAAAATAATTTCATAATAAGTAACAAATAAAATTGTTTGTGGTATAAATTAAAATATAAACAGATTAATAAATATTAAAAAGAAAAGGAATAAAATTATGGCAGTACCAAAGAAAAGAACCGGAAAAGCAAAACAAGCATCAAGAAGGGCAAATTGGAAGGGCAGTGTGCCTGAAACAACAATATGTACGAATTGCGGAGCAACAGTATTAACACATGCAGTATGTACAGAATGTGGAACATATAAAGGTAAGCAGGTATTAAAAGTTGCAGCAGCCGTAAATACGGATGATGCGGAATAATAGCAATATATAACGGGGATAGAAAGTATGACTAGGATAGCCATAGATGCAATGGGGGGAGATAATGCTCCCAGAGCAATAGTTGAAGGTGCGGTATGGGCTGCAATGGAGTATAATATACCGATAGAACTTGTAGGAAAATTATACGACATTGAGCGTGAACTCGATAGAATAGATCAGGAAGGAATTGTTGTGTCTGTCGGCGGGGGAATGTTACCACCTAAACGCATAAAGGTTAATACCAAATCTTTAGATATAAAAAAGACTCAGGCTACCGAAGTTATTGAAATGGGTGAAGCTCCCGGACAGGCAATCAGAAAAAAGAAAAATTCATCGATTGTATTAGCTGTAAACTCTGTAGTTACAGGCAGTTCAGATGCAATAGTAGCAGCAGGTTCAACGGGAGCTGCAATGGGTGCAAGTTTGTTCGGGCTCGGCAGGCTCCCCGGAATAGAAAGACCTGCTATTGCAACCGTTTTACCGACAATGAAAGGACCTCTTATATTGATTGATTCAGGTGCCAATACCGATTGTACACCTGAAATGCTCTTTCAGTTTGGTTTAATGGGGTCTATATATGCTAAATCGGTATTAAAAATAGAAAATCCCAGAATTGCAATACTAAATATCGGTGAGGAAGCAGGAAAAGGCGACGAACTTGCGAAAGATACTTATAAATTATTTGATGAAAATAAAGATAAATTTAATTTTATAGGTAATGCAGAAGGTAAAGAAATATTCTTGGGCAATTGTGATGTCGTTGTCTGCGACGGTTTTGTCGGAAATGTTGCTTTAAAAACAATAGAAGGTGTTGCAAGAATGTTCTTTTATATGATAAAAAAAGAACTGTGTCAGGATTTTCTTTCTAAATTAATAGGCATACTTGTCAGACCCGTTTTAAAGAAAATGTATTCAAAAGTTAATTATGAAGAATTTGGCGGTGCTCTTTTACTCGGTGTAAAAGGAATAACCGTAATTTGTCATGGACGTTCTACCGCTTATGCAATAAAAAATGCGGTTAAAGTAGCATATAATGCAGTAGAGGCAGGAGTTAACAAAACAATTGCTTCTTACTACGGAGAAAAAGAATAAAATGAATATACCGATTAAAATTGCAGGATTGGGTTTTAAAGTTCCGGAAACGGTTATAACCAACAATG
>CAJONH010000085.1 GCA_905235825.1 Candidatus Gastranaerophilales bacterium | reverse complement strand
TGTTGAAAGAGCTATTAAAGACGCGGGTATTTCAAAATCTGATTTAAATGAAGTTGTGTTAGTCGGTGGTTCTACAAGAATCCCTGCCGTACAGCAATTGGTTAAAGAATATACAGGTAAAGAACCGAACCAATCGGTTAACCCTGATGAAGTCGTAGCAGTCGGTGCTGCAATTCAGGCAGGTGTGCTGGCAGGTGAAGTTAAAGACATAGTACTTCTTGATGTAACACCTTTGACTTTAGGTATTGAAACTATGGGTGGTGTTATGACTCCTTTAGTACCCAGAAATACAACAATCCCTGTTTCAAAATCTCAAGTATTCTCAACTGCGGAAAACAGCCAAACAGCTGTAGATATTCATGTTCTTCAAGGTGAAAGACCTATGGCAAGAGATAATAAATCTTTGGGTATGTTCAGACTTGAAGGTATTGCTCCCGCAATGAGAGGTATTCCTCAAATTGAAGTTACTTTCGATATAGATGCTAACGGTATCGTAAATGTATCTGCAAAAGATAAAGCTACAAATAAAGAACAAAAAATTACAATTACAAATTCTTCTAACCTCTCGGAATCAGATATCGATAGAATGGTTAAAGAAGCTGAAGCAAATGCTGAAGCAGATAAAAAACATAAAGAGGAAGCTGAAATTAAAAATAATGCAAACAGTTTAATCAGCTCAGCCGAAAGAATTGTAAAAGATTTTGAAGGTAAAATTTCTGATAGCGATAAGTCAAAACTTGAAGAACAGAGAAAAACTCTTGAAGATGCATTAAAAACAAATAAATCAGCTGATGAAATCAAAAAATTATCAGAAGATTTACAACAAACAATGTTTGCTATATCTCAAGCAGCTTATTCTCAAGTACAAAATGAAGGTACTCAAAGTGCAAGCAGCGAAAGTGCTTCATCACAGGAAAATTCATCAAGCAGCAGTGATGATGATGTAATCGATGCGGAATATACAAAAGAGTAGTTTCCATAATGTAAATAATTTAATACGTAAAAGAGCATGCTTTAAGCATGCTCTTTTTTTGCATTGTAATTTAAAATTTTGCTTAGATATTGTTAAAAATACTTAAAATCTGATACAATTTAAATAGAAGATTTAGAGGATTATTATGGAAAATATAAAAAAGACATTAATAGAGTATCCGTATTTGGAAAAACCTGTTGAAATATATGAAAGAGAATGCGGACATAAAATAGTATTTGCATATAAAAAAGGATGTTTAATAAATATAAGCAGCTGGGTAAAAACAGGTTCAATAAACGAAAATGATGAAAATAACGGTATTTCTCATTTCCTTGAACATCTTATGTTTAAAGGAACTTCAAAACATAAAGCGGGAGAATTTGATAAAACACTGGAATCAAGAGGTGCAATTGTTAATGCCGCAACGTGGAAAGATTATACGTTTTATTATGTAACAATACCAAAAGGCAGTGATGAACGTAATTTTAAAGATACTCTCGATTTACATGCCGATATGATGCTTGATCCTGTAATTCCCGATAATGAAATAGGTGCTCCGTTCGATTTAAATGAAAAAGTTACGACAAAAAGAGAACGCCACGTTGTAATTGAAGAAATAAGGATGAGAAAAGACCAGCCTTGGACAAAAGTATACAATCAAACTAATGCGAATATGTATGTATCTCATCCTTATAAAAGAGATGTTATCGGTAATGAACAAATTATATCCGCAATTACAAGAGAAACTGTTTTGGATTATTATAAAACACACTATACACCGAACAATATTACAACAATTATTGTTGGAGATTTAAATCCCGAAGAAGTTATTCCACAGGTTATAGAAAAATTTGATTTTAAGGGCAGAAAAAATAAAATAAACGAAAAATATGCTATAGATAAAGGTGTAAGTGAAACAAAAATCATTGAAAGTTATTCTCAAATAACAACGGGATTTCTTATGCTGGGCTGGCTTGCTCCTGAAGCCTCGGATATAAAAACAAATACAATTTTAGAAATGACTGCTCTTATTTTAGGTCAGGGACAAAGTTCCAGATTATATCAGGAACTTGTGGAAAAGGCTAAAAATCCGCTTTTCAATGTAGTTTCAACAGATTATTACCAGTTTCGTGACGGGGGTAATTTCTTTATTCAGGCTAATTTTAAACCCGATAAAAAAGATGAAGCCGTTGAACTTATAAAAAATCAAATTAAAAAACTTATTACAGGCGGAATAAGCGAAAATGAACTAAAAAAAGCAAAGAAAAAGCTGAAAGCCGGATTTGCTGAAAATTCGGAAACCGTTTCAGATATAGCTGAAACTATCGGTTTTTATATGACGGTTTGTAATGATTTAAACTGTGTCGAGGAATATGTTAAAGTTATTGATGAAATAACCGCAGAAGATATAAAAAATACGGCTGCCGAATATTTAAACTTAAATAAAGCGGTAATATCTCTGTTATTGCCTGAAGACTATAATAAATCGTCCGAACAAAAATTCACGGTGAGCCGTGTGAAATGAGGTGTGAGTGAATTTTTGAGAGCGGCGGCTTTAAAAAGTGAGCACATTGCCGGCGGGGTTGACACGGCGAAATTCCGGACGGCTGAAAAGCCGGAAAGCGAACAGAAAAAGCCGA
>CAJONH010000084.1 GCA_905235825.1 Candidatus Gastranaerophilales bacterium | reverse complement strand
GTCACCTAATGTGCTATTGTTCCTCGCAATGACATGGCAATCGCAATTTAATGACGGTATCACCTGCAAAACAGGCTTTAAATATTCACTTCCTATTTTTTCAGCTACATAATCACGTACCGCAACTTTATCCGTACATTTTCTCATTAAATCAGTTACACCGTATAGTTTCAACCACTGTATTTTTTGATTAAATGTCTTACATTTTTTCTTATCAATAATCCACGATTTATTTTTAAAATCAAATTTCAACGGAAGTTTCTCTCCCGTATTCATATAAAATAATTTAGCTAAATACTTCGGATACTCTTTTTCATCTAAATTTTTGAGAAAGTAATAATCCCATGGCGGATTTCCTATATTATTTCTTTTAATAAAATTAAATATATTTTTCATCAATTATCTTTCTATATATTTTAGTATAACCGCAACACCAAATAAGTCAATATATAATACTGTATTATAGAGTAGTTTATTTTGTTTATATAAATATATAATACTCTATTATTAGGTTATGGATGATAAAGAATTACTCGGCAGATTAGCTCATAACATAAAGGTAGAGCGGGCAATAAAAAGCCTTACACAAGCTCAGCTTGCAAAACTAATCGGTGTTCATGAAAAATATATAGGAGTAATTGAAGCAGGCAAGCAAAATATAACTTTAAAAACATTAAACAGAATTGCTAATTCACTTGAAATTGATATCGTAAGATTATTTGAAATAAAGAAATAATAAAAAAGTCTTCAATTTATTAAAATTGAAGACTTTTTATCATTAATAACAAACTTAATTTGTTGATACACGCTCGTTTTCAATCATCTGCAAAAGAACCTCCTGTGCCTTTTTCAGTTGTGCATCGTTTTTCGTTTTTACGTCATTTTCGGTTATTTTTACTTCAATATCAGGTGCAATACCTTTTTTATTTATATCTGTTCCGTTAGGTGTTAAATACTTTTGAACGGTAATATTTAATCCTGCTTCAAACGGAGGTAATTTTTTTACTTCCTGAACCAAACCTTTGCCAAAGGTATTTTCACCGACAAGTAATGCTCTGTTATTATCTTTCAACGCTCCTGACATAATTTCACTGGCAGAAGCACTTCCTCCGTTGATTAAAACAACTAAAGGCTGTGTAGAAAAATATTTCTTTGTTGAGCGGGAAGTATCCATATAACCGTCCCTATCAACCGTACTTACAATAATTTCATTATCAAGGAACAGATTAGCTATTTGAACCGCATTGGATAACAAACCGCCTGTATTCCCTCGTAAATCGATTATAATACCTTCCTTATTTTTGTATTTAACAAGCATATCTTCAAAATCACTGCCGACATTACGTCCCATAAAAGAGCTTATTCTTATATAGCCGATTTTATCGCTGAGTTTAAATGTATCGGGAACCTTTGTTGATATTGATTTTATTATGATATCGTCACGTACTATTGTATATTTTTTATTCGGAACATCTTTTCTTTTAATTAAAAGTTCAACAAATGTACCTTTTTCCCCTCTTATTTTATCGGCTGCTTTATCAATAGACATATCTTTTGTAGAAATGCCGTTTATTTCAAGAATTTCATCACCTGCAAGCAAACCTGCCCGTTCCCCCGGTGTATCTTCTAAAGGGGCAATAATAAGCATTTTTCCGTCACGAAGACCAAATTGAATACCGATACCGCATAAAGAACCTTTTATGCTGTTTTGTTCTTCTTTAAAATCTTTAGGTTCAAGAAATCGGGTATATCTGTCATTCAGGCTGGCAATCATGGTTTCGGTTGCGACATAAGCATCTTCTGGTGTTTTAATATACGCATCATATCTGTGACGCCATTTTTTCCAATCCTGTCCGTTATTTGTCTGATCAATAAATTTTGTATTAACTATCTTCCAAACCATATCATATAAAATAGTATCCGATTCTGCCATTGCTGTATTACTTCTGCTGAAAGAAACACCTATTAACATCAATACAGCTGTAATCAAAATAGTTTTTTTGAAAATCTTCTTCACTTTTCTCTCCTTATTGATTAAATTATAATATAAAATTTTATATTTGTTTATCCCCTTGATTTAATAAGACAGAAATGAATAAATAAAGTTTCAATTTTTATAAGTTTTATTAAAAAGAAAGGCTCCGGAAAAAACCGAAGCCGAGATGTTTGGAATTTCTGTTATCCATATTGTACATTCGGCTATAGTCCTTTTTCTATAAGTAATACAGCTATAATTTTATATTCTTATCGGGAATTTACTTTTTTTATTTTTGTGAATAGCTATACCGATAAATCTATAATTCTTCCGCCTGTTTTTGACTCAACCTCTTTTATAAATTGTTCAATTTCATTTTTTTTCATAAAAAGAAAATCTGCTTCTTTTTCATCAGGTTCTTTAAATCCGCATTTTTTAATATAAAACGGCATTGCTTTTACGCTTGGGAACATTATTTTCAATTCTTTTTCGGGTGATTTATTAATTAACATTTTACCCAAAGCCGCAAGCATTGTTTGCCCCGAATATTTATACAAACCGCATTTACTGCTTTCAATCATTTCTACGGCGGATGAATAATCATCAGTCTGACATATTCCTATTGTTTTACCGCAGTCAATTTCAGCTGCATATAAATTTACTTTTTCATATATTGAAGTATTTATTTTTGCATCTTCTTTATATTTTGGATTATGAGAATCGAATTTCCCTCTGATATCGTCATATAGAAAATTTTTAAAACTCCATCTGTCACCGAGTTTTTTAAAATATTTAACATCATCTTTGTCTTTACCGTCAAATTCATATAAAACAGCATCTACATTTGCATTTTTGTATAAATCAATAACTTTATATTTTGCGACGGGAATTTTTTGTCCGAAAGAAACAGAAAATACCATATATTCAGCCTTTTTCACTATTAAAACCGCTGAATATTAAAACTTGCCATGATTACCATTTTTTAAATATAAAAAATACCGCAAGTATGATAAAAACAAAACCTGCTATATAATTCCAGCGAAATTCTTCTTTTAAATACAAAACAGAAAATACACTAAAAACAACAAGTGTAATAACTTCCTGTATTGTTTTTAATTGAGCAGCGGTAAAAAATTCAGAACCAATTCTGTTGGCAGGAACCTGAAAACAATATTCAAAAAGTGCAATTCCCCAGCTTACAAGAACAACAAGCCATAATGCAGCACCCTTAAATTTTAAATGCCCGTACCATGCAAATGTCATGAATATATTAGAAATTGTTAGTAAAATTATAGGTAAAAATTGTCTGAACATAGAACTATTATAACTAAAATATACTGTTGTAACAAATTATTATACATTTTATAAAATAAACAGTTGCATATTTTACATTTCTGTGAGATATTTATTTTTTATATAAATATATTAACTTTTGTTAATTTGAATTTAAAAGTTGAAAGCCAGTATTTACAACTTTTTTAGGGAAAAGATAAAAAAAATATAAAAAATTTAGTATATATTTATAGATAGACTAGCAAAAAAATTTCGGAGCAGGGTTTAAAACTTATTGCAAAGAAAAACACGGAGATGAAAATGGCAGAGATTAATAACAACATGCACAATTACGGCTTTAAAATCGACCGTATTGAAACAAAAAAAGATGCAGCACCTAAACAATCTGTTGAAGCACAAAAAGAAGAAACGGCAGAACAGACTTATGTCGCTGATACCGGTGTACTTGGACGTTCACAAATACACGGCATAAAAGGCGGCAATATAACTAAAAGCGTCGATGAAACCGTAAAAATGGCAGAAAATGAACCTATTAGAATGGGTTGCAGCGAAGCAATTTTTGACAATATGTATCAGGAATATTGCAATCAAGGTCTTAGTGAAAGCGATGCTTATATGAAAGCATTACTGGACGAAGAAGAATTTTTAGATATTTCAGCCGAATATAACAGATAATATATTCAAATGATTGATTACATGCTTCAACGGTGATAACATATAAAAGTTATTTTATTTCATTGGGAAGGAACATTATGGAAAATATTAAACCCGTTGAAGCAAAAGACAGAATAATTCTGGCTCTTGATGTTGATAACATTGAAGACGTTATAAAATATGTAGATTTGTTAAAAGAATATGTGGGATTTTTTAAAGTAGGACTTCCGTTGTTTACTTCTTGCGGGTTTAAAGCTATTGAAGTTATAAAAGAACACGGCGGTAAGGTTTATTTTGACGGTAAATTTCAAGATATTCCAAATACAATGGCTCAGGCTTGTACAAATTTGATGAAAAAAGGAATAGATTTTTTTAACATTTCAGCGGCAGGCGGTTCTAAAATGCTGGCAAATACTATTCATGAATGTAAAACTTATGCCGAAAAAGAAAATATAGAACCTCCCGTTATATTAGGTGTTACGTTACTATCAAGTTTCGGACAGAAAACTCTCACAAATGAACTTTGTGTTGATATGAATATATCAAATTATGTTTTAAAACTTTCAAAAATTGCTAAAGAAGCAGGTTTATCCGGAGTTATTGCTCCTGATACCGATGCAATGCAAATTAAGAAAGAATTAGGCGATGATTTTATTGTTGTATGCCCCGCTGTAAGACCAACCTGGGCCATGGTAAACGACCAAATAAGAATCGTATCTCCAACTGATGCAATAAAGGCAGGTGCGGATTTTATTATTATAGGAAGACCGATTACACATGCCGCTGACCCTACTGTTGCCGCTAAATTAATAATAAATGAAATAGATGAAGCATTAAAATCTAATATATAAAACAAAAAGGAGTATTTTATGATTATCGGTATTCCTAAAGAAATTAAAATAAGAGAAGATAGGGTTGCGATTATTCCTTCCGGTGTAAAGTCGCTTGTAAAAAATAATCAT
>CAJONH010000083.1 GCA_905235825.1 Candidatus Gastranaerophilales bacterium | reverse complement strand
TCGGTTCCTCTGAAATCTTTTGCAATTTCTCGTGTGTTAGTAAGGTAGTAAAATAAGGTAAGTATGATATATATGTAAACAGTGTGTGTGATATGTGAATTAATTATTTTCGTATTGTAGATTTTATTTTAGATTTTTCGTATTGTTTTATTATCTACATATATATAAAATATATATCTATTATATAATTGCCCGTTTTAATCAAAAATAAACCAAAAAATCTCAAAATGCCTGTAAATAGAGCTATACAGTGATTAATATTTCTTAATATTTTAAAATTAGACTTTTTAGACTGCCCATGTTTGCAGAAATGCAAAAAATTAATTGTAAATAAATCATAACAATTGGCTTTAAATTAACAATTTCAACGTTTCAAGAATATTAAATATATATCAGTGAATGTAAGGAGAAGATTATTGTAATGTTTAGTATTGGAAATCGAGAACCGGTTGTAAAATATGTTCAAAGCAGCGGAAAAGAAGTAGTAAGTTTATATGACTACGATACGAAAAAGAGAAAGAATGTTTTAACTACAAAAGAAAATGCAGATAAATTTATAAATAACAGAAATGAAAAACTTGATAAAGCAAGACAAAAAGCCTCCGTTATTGCAATTGCTGCTCTTGCAGCAGGTTTGTTTGCTTCAAGAGCAATATTCGGCAAGACGGCTAAATCCATTGATGTCAAAAAGATACTTAATTCAAATGATGATTTGGAAGAAGCTGTTGCAAAAGAAGTGGAAAGATGTCTGACCGGCTCAGATGTTATAATGGGAACATCAGGTGCTTTAATAGGATATACAAAAGGTTATTATTCATATATTAAGCCCGAAGATACAAATTTATCAAGGCAGTTTATAGCGGAAAATACGGGTGTAAAAAAATAAACAAATTATTTGCCGTTAAATTTTTATTCTATATAATTTTAAGTATGAATACGGGATTGATAACGTTAATAGAATCTGCAGGTATAATTGCATTTGCGGTAACAGGTGCAATTGTTGCAATAAAAAAAGGATTTGATATTTTCGGAATAATAGTTCTGGGTGTAATAACTGCTGTCGGCGGCGGTGCCGTAAGAGATATTATTCTTGGAATTGAACCGCCTTTTATGTTTCAAAATCCGGTATATGTTATTATTGCATTTATTACGTCATGTATATCTTTTATTGCCGTAAGAACATTAAGACTTCGTTTTAAAAAAAGCAGGAGTTTTTTTAGTGAAATAATAAACTTTTTTGATGCAATAGGACTCGGAATTTTTGCCGTTACGGGGGCAAATACGGCAATTGTTCACGGATACGGAGATAAAGCGTTTTTATGTATTTTTGTCGGAGTTATAACCGGTATAGGCGGCGGAATGATGCGCGATATTCTTGCAAAAAAAATTCCGTTTGTTCTTTATAAGGATATATATGCCGTTGCGGCTATTATAGGTGCTTCAATGTTTTATTATATGCATAAATTCGGAGTTAACGAGATGACCTGCATATTTTTACCTATTATTTTTACAATAATTATAAGAGTTTTAGCCCCTATATACAGTTTACATCTGCCCAAAGTAACGAATTTTGAAATAAAAGACGATGATTAGATGTTCCTGTCAAAAAATGCTGCAACTTCTTTTAATGGAATAAAGTGTGAAATCGGTCTGCCGTGAGGGCATGTATAAGGATTTTTTGTAGTTCTGAGATTTTTTACTATTTCTTCCATCTGCCATAAAGTTAATTTATCTCCTGCTTTAACTGATGCCTTGCAGGCAGTTGTTATAAGAATTTTTTCTTCTCTTGTATCAAGTTCGTTATCAGGTGCATTTCTAAGATTATCCAAAAGTTCCGATAAAACATCCTGCAATTTTACTTGAGATAAAACTTGAGGAATTTTTTTAAAGATTATCTGTGTATCTGATATTTTTTCTATTTTATAACCGAATTTTTCAAGCTGAGGTTTTGCATTTACGAGTAAATCAGCATCGGAAGGTTCAACATCAATAACATCGGAAATAATAAGAAGCTGAGAAGCCGCTTCTTTTTGATTTCTTAATTTTTCATAAATATATCGTTCTTCTGCTATATGCTGGTCAATAATTTCAAGATTATCATCATTTTCAACCAATATATACGTATTATGAAACTGTCCTACTATATTGACCCGTTTTAATTTTGAAGGTGTTTCAAAATTAATATTCATTTTAGTTTGATTTGAATCATTTACTATATATGATGTATCTTTTTTTTCCAATTTTAAAGGGAAGGAAAAGACTTTGTTATTATCTTTTTGAATAACGTTTTCTTCATTTTGGCTAAAAGTACGAATGAATGGGAGAGGTTCAGATTTTTCTTCTTTTTGCGGGAACGGGGTTTGAGCCTGTATTGCAGAGGTCAACGCATAACCGACGGCACTTTGGACAAAATTGAAAATTTGATTAGTATTTTTGTATCGTATTTCTCTTTTTTGCGGATGAACATTAACATCAATTTCTTCGGGATTTATTTCAAGATTAAGCACAGCAAAAGGATATCTGCCGATTGGAAGCATATTTTTGTATGCGGCATCTATAGCTTTTGCAAGAACAGGACATTTTACAATTCGAGAATTTACAAATGTATATATTGATTTTTTGCTTGAGCGTGTAAAATCAGGGGTAGATACATATCCGTACAGGTGTATTCCCGTTATGTCATCGGATTTATTCACTTCTTTTATTTCATTAATTATATTATGTGAATATATTTGGGTTATTCTTGTAAGTAAATCGGCATTTTGAGTTGTATTTATAACCATGGAGCCTGAATTTTTAAGAATAAAAGCAATTGAAGGATTAGCAATGGCAAGAGATTGAACAAGTTCTTGAATGTATGAAAATTCTGTTTTTTCACTTTTCAGAAATTTTAATCTTGCAGGCTGATTAAAAAACAGTTCATTAACTTCCATAATTGTCCCAATTGCACAGCCTGTTTTGCTTGTTTTAACAATTGAATTTTCAGACTCAACCTTTGTACCGTATTCAAAATCTTTAGTGCGTGTAGTGCAGGTAACTTTTGCAATAGATATTATACTTGCAAGAGCCTCGCCTCTAAAACCGAGAGTTTGGATATTAAACAGACTTTCTTCATCCTTTAATTTACTTGTGGCATGCTTTGTAAAAGCGAGTTGAATATCATCAGGATGAATACCTGAACCGTTATCGGCTATACGTATATTACGGCATGCATTTGAAATTGATATTTCAATACGTTTAGCACCCGCATCTATGGAATTTTCGACGAGTTCTTTAACTACACTGGCAGGTCGTTCAATTACTTCACCTGCTGCAATTTGATTTACTAAATTTGTAGGAAGTTGTTTAATTCTGTTCATGACATTTATATTTTACCAAAAAAAAATGCTTTAAATTTTGAGTAAAGCATTTTTTTTATAGTTTAAATATATGCTAATAATCAGCTTCAACAGTGTCTTCCTCGTCATCGGAATCTTCTTTTGAATAATTTGTATCAAAGTCTTCGGGGAGCATTTCATTATCAGGCCAAACAGTTGTTTCATCCGCACGGGTTGCTGCGAGGTTCTGGCTTGCCGAAAAATCGGAATCCGATAAATCAGCCTCTTTAACAATACATCCTGCCATATCGGCATCGGTAAAGTTACAGTAGTTAACTGCCGCATAGCTAAAATCGGTTCCGTTTAAAATACTTTCCGAAAAATCACATTCAACTACATTAGCTCTGGTAAAATCAGCCGCATTAAGGTCTGCACCCGTAAAATTACAATTTGAAATATGTGCATCATTAAAAGATGTACCGGCTAATTCGCAATTTGAAAAATCAATTTCTTCCAAAGTTATATTTGAAAAATCCAACTCTGTTAAGTCAAGTTCTTCGGCTGTTTTTTTGTATGAATTATACTCCTCCGGATTTTTTATTATCAACTCTGCAAGTTCTTCTTTTGAATACATTTATAATTCTCCTTTTGTAATAAAGTAACTGATAAACACTAACCATTATGATATTCCACGGTTTGCATGTTTTATAACAACATAATTATTGTCGTATAGATATTTGCTATGTCAAGAGATTTTATGTAATATTTTGTAAAAAAATATTTACAAAATATATAATATTTGACAAAAAATTTTGAAAAATTGATTTATATATTATACAATATATAGACGCAATGAACGGAGAAAATAAATAATGGCTATTGCAATGCATCTTACTAATTCAAATTGCACAAAAAAATATACTGCATCCAAAGAAGATTTTGAAAAAATAACAGAAAAACTCAATAATGTTAAAAAAGAAAGTGATGATTTAAACTTTAGAGCAAGGATAGGTACAATTCTTACATTGGGTATTGGCATGCTAAGCGTATGTACTGCATTTATGACCATAAGTTCTGCAGGTGCCGCTACACTAATTACTGCCGCTATGTTAATTGCCGTAATGGACTTTGGATTGAACTTCTTATTAAAGTAAAAAGCAGTTTATATTAAACTGCTCTTTGAACTTTACCTGCTCTTAAACATGATGTGCAGACTTTAACTCTTTTTACGGTGCCGTTTTCATTAATTTTTACGGATTGTAAATTCGGGCTTTGTCTGTATACATGATGTTTATGAGAGAATGAAAGTTTAGCTGCTTTCAGATTTTTTTTACCGCATACTGCACATTCAATTGACATTTTATGTTCCTTTCAAATAGTCGTATAGACTGATGATATATTAAACAAAATTTATAATCAAGTTTTTTATTTAAAACAGCTATATTTGTAATGATTTATTAAACACAGATTTGTTAACCTGATTTTTTTCTTCTGTTTTAAGTTATAATACTCGGGTAGCAGATTGGAAAATATTTATGTCAGAAATAAGTACCGAATATTTGCAAAGGTGTATTGATACACTTCAAAAATCTTTTGATTTGCTTAAATCAGCTTCGGAAGGGAGTATTGAGTATGAGGTATACAGAAACTCGCTGGTAAAAGGTTTTGAACTTTCTTTGGAACAGAGCGGCAAATTATTAAAAAAGAAAATAACACCTTTTTTTGTATCAAAAAAGGCTGTTGATGCTTTGACTTATAAAGATATATTTAGAAATGCTCATAAATATTCACTTATTGATGAAAAAACGGTTGAAAGGTGGTTTAAATACAGGGATAATCGAAATAGTACAGCCAATGATTACGGTCATAAGTTTGCGGAAGAAACGGTAAAATTGGTAGAAAGTTTTTTAATTGATGTAAAAGAGTTAAAAAAAATTATAGATAATGATTAATATAGAAAAAAAGCACTTAGAAGAATTAATAAAAATATTTCGAACATACTGTCCTCTTGCTGAAATATGGGCTTATGGAAGCCGTGTTAATGGTGATTCGCATTCAGGCAGTGATTTGGATTTAACGGTTTTTAATTTTAATGATAATAAAAAAACATAAATGAACTAAAAAATCTGCTTACGGAAAGTAATATTCCGTTTTTAATTGATATAAATGAATTTAATAAATTACCGGGAAATTTTCAAAAAGAAATAAAAAGGTCTTATGTTAAAATATTTCCGAGTTAATTAATTTTATTTTTCAATTATGTTATTTTTTTTCAAAATTTGCATCATGATTTTATACATGGTTTTTTCAAGTTCTTCGTTTGAAGGTTCAAAACTTAAAGCATTTTGATTAAACATTTCACCTTTACCTGATACTAACCAGTTTAGATTTATGTTAAGTTTTTTATCTAATTGGATAAAAAGTTGTGCAGAAGGTGTTCTGTCGCCACGTTCATAATGAATTAATGTCATAGCCGGAATTTCAAGTTTTTCACTGAACTTTGTCATTGATAATCCCAGTTCTTCCCGTATTTTCCGTAAATTGTCATTAATCATTTTCTTTCCTCAAAAATTTTAATTTCATAACCAATTGGTTGACAAAATTTTCCATTTGGTTATAATAAAAATATTGGTATAGACTTTAGCTTATTGGATTATACCACAAACGGCAATTATTGCCGTTACTCTTGTGCGTAAATATGAGAGTAAATATTGCTGCGTAAAGGTTTAAAATATGAAAGAAATATTTAATTTTTTTAAAAAATTAAATGGAAATTCGACTGGCGGAATTTGTGAACAGCCTTATGATTACTGCTTCTTCAAAAATTTAGATGAAAAAGAGTATCCGAAGTATTTAGCGAAGCTGTTTTATATAAATACCGGAGAGAAACTGCCGTTGAAGTATGATTTTAAAAATAGCAGCAGTAGGGTGGACTTTAGTCCACGCAGACAAGGTTTTGGAAGTTGG
>CAJONH010000082.1 GCA_905235825.1 Candidatus Gastranaerophilales bacterium | reverse complement strand
TTTATGCAAAAGTATTCCAAAAGCTACAATATAAATTAACGATAACACTATTGAAATTTTAAAATATATAAAAAGATATTTTATATTTATAGTCATTAAAATCAAAACTCCAAGATATTACTTTAATTTATTTTTTATTCTATTAAATAAAAAATATAAAGCAATAATAGTTAGAAATTTAAAGAATTTTGCTCAAAGGATAGATGAAAAAGGCATAAAACAAGGTTATGTACCTGTTAATAGACATCTATTAGCCAATGCTATGCGGGGTAAAACAACAAAAGAATGGTATAAAACACTTGAACAGGGCGAGGATGCAATTTAATGTTTTTTCTTTTTATTGCATTTATAATCAACAAAATAACAATTACCATTTTCATTAAGTTTTAAAATATCATGTTCTAATTTCTTGCATAAAATACTAAAAATTTGAAATTCTATAATTATTTGTAAAAGTTAAAATAAATAATTGTTTTTATTGTTTAACTTTGCTAAAATGTCTATAAAATAGGAGGAAATATGAAAAGAATAAAACTTATTTTGGCGGCTTTTATAATTATGTTAAGTGCTAATTTATATGCTAGTGCTGCAACTATCGGCTATGCGGATTTTGATAAGGTATTAAATGAATATTCATTTGCTCGCAATGCATATAAAGAAATTGACAACAAAAGTGCAGAGCTTCGTCAATATGCTTTAGATAAAGATAAGCAATTTAAAGCTATTGAATCGCCGCTTCAAAAGAAAACTTTTGAAGATCAAGTTCAAAAAGAATTTGCTGCAAAAGCTGAGAAAATTAATACTTTAACAGCACAAAAAGAAAAAACAATCAGAGATAATGTTCTTGCAGCTTGCAAATCAGTTGCGGCAGCAAAAAAACTTGATGCAATTGTTGACAGTGCCGTTATTTATGCCGGCGGTGTTGATGTTACTAATGATATTATTCAAATTTTAAATACCCCTAAAAAATAGAATTTATAAGGTATTATTATAGTAAAAAGAAGCCGAAAGGCTTCTTTTTTGTACCTGTATATAATCGTTCTATACATCAAATAAAGAATATAATTTATTTCTAATTTCGTCAGATTCCAATTCGGGTTCAATTTCATTAAGTTCTAATGCTGTTTGAAAACATTTTGCTGCTTCAACAAATTCACCCAGTTCTTTATATACTCTGCCTAAATTAAAATGAGCCATTACATAATCACGTTTTATACTTATTGCTTCTTTAAATAATTTTTTTGCTTCTTTTAAATTACGTATTCCGTCCAAGTATATAACACCCAGATTATTATATGCCGCATAATATTCACTATCGGCATTTATAGCCTTATTACATGCGATAATGGCTTCTTCTATATAATCCTTCTGCCATAATGCCATTGCACACTTATTAAATGTGGCAGCCTTTGTTGAACATAACTTTATAGCTTCACAATATGCCTTAATTGCACTGTCTAAATCTTCTGTTTCCATATATATATCACCCAGTTCGACAAATGCTTCATCATTATTTCTATCCAAAAGAATAGAATTCTTTAACATATCTATTGCATTATCTATATCATCATATACTTTATTATATAATGCAGCGAGTGCTTGACATACTATTGCTGTCCATTCTGCATCGGGATTTTTTTCAATTGCATATTTATAATGCATGCACGCTTCATCATACTGGTCTGCTTTAACAAGTGCATAAGCTAATGCGTTGTGATAAAACGGATTTGATTCATCTTTTTCCAATGCCAGTTTAAATGCATTTATTGAATTAATAAAATCTTCTTTCTTTAAATAAAGATGACCTAATTCATAATAAATATTTGCATTATCTTCTTCAAGTGCTAAAAGTTTTGTATAACAATCTAACGCTGTATCAACATCATCTTCAAAGTGTTCTTTTGTAATTGCCGCAACTTTTTTTAATAATTCTTTGTCATTGGGATTATTTTCAAGTGCTTTTAAATAGCATTGTCTTGCTGTTGCTACAGAATCTTCTTTAACGCTTATATCCCCTATTTTTTTATAAAAGATTTCATCTCTGCCTATTTTATGTGCAGCTTTATCATAAGCCTTAACCGCCATAGCATAGTTTTTTGTATTTTCCCAAAATTTGCCTAATGTATCATAAAACATTAAAGAGAAATTTTTCGCAATATTTTTATACAGCATTCTTAGAGAAGGATAATCAAACGCAAGACTTATACTCCCTGAAATCATATAATATAAAGATTGAGAAAAGTCTTTTACATTTATGTTCTGTTCCTGCATTTTATCCAAATACAAAGAGGCAAGAGAAAATCTGGATCTTGCCGATTTAAAAGGTTCAAGTTTAATTGCTTCTTTTAACTCTTTTTCGGCTTCATCATAATTCTTTGCCATTTCAAGGAAACAAGCTGCGTATATACGTGCATTCGGATTATTCGGAGAAATATTTATTGCTGATTTGCACTGTTCTATTGC
Source organism: Candidatus Gastranaerophilales bacterium (assembly GCA_905235825.1). Taxonomy (GTDB): domain Bacteria; phylum Cyanobacteriota; class Vampirovibrionia; order Gastranaerophilales; family Gastranaerophilaceae; genus Avigastranaerophilus. The sequence continues at coordinate 8,412 of CAJONH010000082.1, read as the reverse complement.
CGAATTTAAATTTATTTCACCTTTATCCCATAATAATGTTGCCAGTCTATAGTATGCTTCAGCTATATTAGGATTAAATTTAATTGCATCAATGTAATTATCTACGGCATTATCCAAGTCTGACCGTTTACCTTTTATCAGGTATTGTTCATGGTATTTGCGTGCAAACTCCATGTAATCCTGTGCCATAGAATCCAAATCAAAATTGCCTTCAAATTTATATTCAAAATTATTTTCAATTTTTTCTTCTAACATCAACTTATTCCTTTATATATATATCATCCGATAATTTGCAAAAAAATGAAAGTTTTTAGACATAAAATACTTCATTTGGTGTAGGGCATCAGAACTATATAAAATAAGTTATATTAATTTACAAATAGTCAATTTCCTAAATAAATTTGTTTTTATAATAACAGATTGTTAGGTAAATAAGGAGTAAGTGTATGACGTTATCGCCGATAGGACATGAATCGTATGTATCACCGTACGGAAGTGAAGCATTAAACAATTACAATGCAGGAAATAATATAAAAACAGGAGAGCTTAAACCCGATGGTTTTATTAAAAGACATAAAGAACGAACAAACATCGGAGAAATAATAGGCGGCGGTGCTTTAGCTTTAATGGCAGGTTTTGGCATATATAAAGGCAGAGGACATATTAAAAATGCATTTAATTCTGTCAAAGATTTTGCAGGAAAAACTTATGAAAATTTAAAACAAAAAGATATAGCTAATACATTGAAAACTCACGCACAAAAAGCAGGAGAAACATTAAAAACAGGTTTTTCAACAGCCGGTGTTAAAATAAAAGATGCTGGTTCAGCCGTAAAACAAAAAATTTCATCCTTATCAATAGGCGATAAAATAAAAAATTGTGCGGGTAAAGTTTGGAATTATGTTACATCAATTCCGGAAAAAATAAGTAATTTAGCAAAGAAAATTCATAAGTAACGGTAAAAATAATGAATAGTGATAAGGTACAGAGTTTAAATAATATTTTTGATGCATTTCCGAAATATGATTTGGAGCTTAATAATGCAAATAACAGCAAAACTCTGCCCTTTATTCCGGATTTATATGATAACTCAAAAGATACCGTTAATATAAGCAGCAATAATATAAAAAAGAAAACCATTGCTTCTTCAATATTAACAACAGGTATATTGGGTATAATGCTTGCAAAAGGTTTTCATGGAAGCTCTATACAAAAATTAAGTAATGCACTTTCAAAAGAAACCATATACTATGCAAAAAAAGGGACAGACAGAACGTTAAATGCTCTGCAGGCAACATCAAATTTTACTGCAATTAAAGATTTATTGTTTGATAAACTTTGTTCTTCAAACTCAATATTAACAAAATTTGCACAGGGAGCCAGAAATTTATCAAAAAAAGTTGTTGATAATACTTTAAGCAAAAAATATGATAAAGTCGGACTTAAAATAAATAATATAACATCGCTCATTCAAGAATATAATATTAAAAACATTGATGAAATTTTGAAAAGAGAAAATCCTTCAATTACCATAAAAGGAGTGACAAAAAAATTAAGTGATTGGCGGGATGATTTATTAAAGCATTCCACGGAACTTCACGATTTTTATAATGAAGGGTTCAGTCTTGGGGCAAGAAAAGCAAGAAGCGACCATAGAGATAGTCTTTTAAGCGGCACTCGTGATATCATTTATGATAAACTTTTTAAACAAGGCGGATGGAAAAAAGCGGATACATATAAAACTTACATAACGGAAGTTGAAACAAGGGATGCTCAAAACACGTTAAAAGATATGGTTGTTAAAGCAAGAAAAAATTTAACAAATAATATAGATATTATTCATGAAAATTTAAAATCGGAACTTTTGGAATTAACTCATTCCATAAAGCCTAAAGATGAGGCAACCTCAACAATTTTGGAGCAGATAAGCAGAAACCTTGAAAAATTTAAATTCTGCTCCGGCAAGAACGAAGCTGAAGCAAGAAAAATTATTGCAAATAAAATGACTGCTGATTTAGATAAAACAATATCCAAAGTTTCTGGAAGCAATTTATATTCGGAAGTTGAAAAACAAGAACTCATTGCAAAAGCCGAAAAAATAAAATTACAGGTTCAAAATGCGGATGAAAATTCCAAAGGTGCATTAGAAAACATAATGACAATATTAAAAGGCTTAAATTCAAAAGAAGCGGAATTAGACGGTAAAAAAATTATTTCTGATGCTCAATTCAATCAATTTGATAATTTATCAAAACAGGTTTCATCCAAATTAATTGAAGCAACAGATAAAGAAGTAGGAGAATATTTTTTAAAACAAGCCGAAATGGAATTAGGTTCTGCTGCAACGGATGTATTTTCAATATTATTCCCCGTAGGTGCAGGTGCTTATGCCGTAGGGAAATGTAATAACAACGATGAAAGAATTTCGGCAACTTTAAAAACATGTATTCCTCTTATAGGTATGTTCGGAACTTTTGTTTACGGTACTACAAAAATGCTGTCAGGAGCTAAAAATTTAATCTTTTCAACTGTTTCAGGATTTGTACTTAACAAATTCGGTTCATATCTTGATGATTTATATCAAAATTACAAAAAATCAGGCTCGGTTATGACTGTTGCAAAAGGTGAATACAATCATGTCTGGTCTGATTTATCAGTTGGTTTAAATGGCAAAACAAAAAATGCAAAATAAATTAATAATTTAACGGTGAAGTTTAAATACCGCCTGCAGTAGATTTATATAAACCTATTTGGTCTATAAAAAGAGCTGTTTTGTTATTTACGGTCATTTTTTCAGTTACAAGTAATGATTCTTGTTTTTGAAGAAAATCAAGTTTTGAGATTATTCCTTCTTTATATTTTAATTTTGAATAATATAAACTTTGCTTTTCCGCCTCATAATTTTCTATTGATTTAATATATTTTTCATTATCAAGTTTTAAATCGCAAAGGGAATCATTTACTTCTTGAATTGATTTTATATTTATATTTTGATAATTTTCTAATGCTTGTTTATATTTATTTTTATTTAATTTTAAATTTGCAATCCGCTTTCCGCCTGTAAATAAAGGTAAAAGTACACCACCTGCCAAAATTGCCGATGCATTTGTCCAATTTAATTTTGAAATATATTTTGTTGAATTAAATGATATAACTCCAAGAATATTTAAAGACGGCAGAAACTCTTTTTTGGCAGCTCTTACATCAAACCCCGCTTTTTCTATCATTTTCTCTGCTGAAATATAATCAGGACGATTTTCTATAATTTCAGACGGAATAAAATCGGGTATTAATTTTTTTATCACTAAATCATCATAGGCAATTCTTTCATAACTATCGGCATTTTCGGGACTGTCGCCAATTAAAACAGCCAGCATATTAAGCATTTTTTCACGAAGTTTTTTAAATTCAATTATATCCGATTCTGAATTAATTAGTGATTTATGAGCATTTACGGTGTCTGCGGCAGAAATAATTCCTTCATCATTGCTTAATTTCATCAAATCATAAATTTCTTGTCGTTCTTTTACGATTTCTTCTTGAATTTCAATAAGTTTATCAAGTTTAACAATATTGTAATAAGTGCTTCCAACAGCACTTACAACGGAAATATAACTTGAACGCTCGTTTTGACGGGAAATATCAATCATTTTATCCATAGACTTTGTTTTATCACGATTTTTTCCGAATAAATCAAGTTCATAATTTGCATATAAAGGAAATGAAATAATTCCCTCCGACTGAGTAATAGCCGGTAATTTATATAAAGCAGGTACGGCACCAACTCCAATGGAGGGCATTTCTCCTGCTCTTACAATATTTTTATTTTCCGTTGCTTCTTCGACTTTCAACGTTGAAAGTTTTAAATCAAAGTTATTATGAACTGCTTTTATAATATATTCGTTTAAAACAGCATCATCAAAACCTTGCCACCAATCGGTTTTTACATAAGAAAACATTGTTTCTTCATCTGTTATTGATTTTTCTGCTAATGCATAAATTGGTATAAAAGCATACATAAGACCTGTTATTAATAATAATGCAATATTTTTTTTAATTTTCATATTTATGTGAAATAATCCTCAATATATAATTATATACAATATATAGTTGTATTAACATAGTAACAATGGTAATATTTTTATTTAAATGAATTAAACATTTTAACAACAACCTGCGTTCTGTCTTCCACACCGAGTTTCTGAATAATACTGCTTACGTGGACTTTTACCGTATTAACGCTCATATCAAGTATTTTAGCAATATCATTATTATTCAGTCCGTCACACATATATTTAATAACATCCTTTTCTCTTTCGGTAAAATTATAGCTGTCATCCAAATCAAAAGATTTATTTGCCGAATTACAAATTGCATCTATAATTATATCCGATACTTTTGCATCAAACCAAACAGCACCTTCAATCACTGTCTGCAATATATCTGCAAGTCTTTGAGGATTAATATCCTTTGAACAATATGAATTTGCACCTGCTTTTATTGATTCTATAACTTCATTTCTTGTGTTATGAGATGTTAAAATAATTACTTTAATATCAGTATTAATTTTTTTGATTTCAAGAGTCGCATCTATTCCGTTCATTGAAGGTAAACCCAAATCCATAATAACAACATCAGGCTTTTCCGTTTTGACTTTTTCTATGGCTTCTTCTGCTGTCGATGCTTCACTTATTGATTTAATATAATCTTGATTTTCAAGTGCCGTTTTTAAACCAAAACGAATTAAAGCGTGATCTTCAACAATTAAAACTTTATACATTTAAATACCGTTATTTTTATCGCTGCGTCTGTTGTAGTACAAATTAAAAACTTCAATTATTTTTTGTTCGGTTTTATTAGGATTATCTTTTTGAAGTATATTAGCAAAATCAATTAATTTAATCTTAGAAAGAACTTTTCTGTCCTGATCTTCTAATTTTATACCATATTCATTGATTAAAACATCCATAATAATATCACAGGGAATATCTAAAAATGCATCAACTATTTTACCGTCAAAATGCTTATCTTTACCGCCAATAATTATATTGAATACATCTTTCATCGGCATCCTGTCACGATAATGTCTATCTGAAGTTATTGCATCAAAAACATCACTTACGGCTAAAATTCTACCGCCAAAGGGAATATCTTCACCTTTTAATCCTCTGAAATATCCCGTTCCGTCGTATTTTTCGTGATGAGATGCCGCTATTTCGGTTATTTCGGCAAAAGCGGAGTTCATGCTTGTTCTGCACAAAATATCATAAGTAATACGAACATGGTCTTTTATGTGTTCATATTCTTCTTTTGTTAAAGTTCCTTTTTTTTGAAGTACGGCATCACGAATACCGATTTTCCCTATATCATGCAGCATTGCCGCCTTTGATATAATTTCCGTAAAATCTTTATTTAACCCCAGTTTTTGTGAAATAAGCTCAGAATATAGTTTAACCCTGTTTGAATGACCGAGAGTAATTTTATCTCTTGCATCTATTGAAGCAGAAAGTGTATCAATAAATCCTGTAAAAAGTCGTTTTTGGTCTTGAATCATTTTCTGCTGGATATTCAATAACATATTATTTTCTATTGCAATTCCTGCATTTGTTCCGATTGCAAGCAGTATTTCTTCATCATAGTCGGTAAAATCACCGTCTTTTTTATTTAATACCTGAAATACACCAATAATTTCAAATTTAATATTCCTCATCGGCATGCAAAGTAAGTTATATGTTTTATAACCTGTGTACGCATCAATTTCTTTGTTAAAACGGCTATCTTGATAGACATCTTTAATTCTGACTGTTTCACCTGTTTTTACAACGTAACCGGCAAAACCTTTATCTGCCGAAAAACGAATTTCACCTTTTTCAACACCTTGAGCCACTTTCGACCAAAGTTCGTTTTTTTCTTTATCATAAAGGAAAACACTGCATCTGTCTGCATTAAGAACTATTCGTGTTTCTTCAGCTATTGTAAGAAGTAATTCTTCAAGACTGGATTCTGTATTAACAGCTCTTGCAACTTTTGCCAATGAAGCCAGCAGAGAATTGCTTGCCTCAATTTCTTTTTTCTTATTTGTTTTTGTTAAATCAATTTTTGTATGTAAAATACTATCCGAAATTTTTCTTATATTATCGCATTCCTGCTTTAAACTGCTTGTTTCCGCATAACGAAAAGCGATTTCAAGAAAATCGTAAGCCATTTTTTTGTTTTTTAGCCGTATATAAGTTAATGCAAGAAAAGTATATGCTTTTATTCTTATCAGCGGAAAATCTTCCATGTCATCAGCTGCCGCAGCCAAATAGAATAAAGCCTCGTTATATTTATTTTCATTAAAATATATTTGTCCGAAAGCAAATTTATTTACGGCAATTACTGACTTATTCATTGTGCTTTCTGCCAAAAATTTTGAATCTTCAATCAATAATAATGATTTATAATAATTTTCTTCTTTTGAAAGATACTTCATTAGTCCTGTTAAAGACAAACAGACAGATACTTTTGCTATATCTTTAAATGCAAGAAAAATTTTATGTGCTGCCGATAAATTTTTTATAGACTCAGTATATTTTTCGGTATTATAAAGAACTAAAGCCTCTGCTAAAAGTCTTTGAGCATTCTCTATTGTTTCTCCGCCTGTTATTTCATTATGCGTTTTAGGCATATTAATCCTTAACAATTCTTCTAAATTATTATACAATATTTTCTAAAAATTTTACATAGTAAGTCTAAATTTTTTTATTATATTGAAATTTACATTAATGTATTTTCTATCCACTCTATCATAGGTCTTAATGCATTTGCTCTATGTGATATTTTGTTCTTTTCTTTTTCATCAAGTTCTGCCATTGTTTTATCATACTCACTTAAATAAAATATAGGATCATACCCGAAGCCGTTTTTACCTTTTGCTCTGTCATCAATATATCCGAATATTTTTCCTGTTTCACGGTGCAGGATATTGCCGTCTTTATCAACAAGAACCATTGCACAGGTAAAATTTGCGCTTCTGTCGTCAAAAGGCAGTCCTTTCATTTCATTCAACAGTTTTTCTATTCTTTTTTCAGGAGTTTTTTCATATCTGGAAGAATATATTCCCGGTCTTCCTTCTAAAGAATCAACACACAAACCCGAATCATCAGCAAGACAATATGTTTTAGCTGTTTTTGCCGCTTCTTTTGCTTTTATTAACGCATTGTCTTCAAATGTTTTACCGTTTTCATCAGGATTAAAATCTCCTTTTATTACGTCAAAAACTATTTCCGGATTTTTATTAATTGCATTTATTTCTTCTAATTTATGAGGATTTGATGTTGCTATCGTTATTTTAATCATTTTATTTTCCGTATCTTCTTTGTCTTTTATTAAAATCTTCTATTGCCATAGAAAAAGAATTTTCATCAAAATCAGGCCAGAAAGTTTCAGTTATATATATTTCAGTATAAGCACACTGCCATAATAAATAGTTGCTTATTCTTTTTTCACCGCCTGTACGTATTAATAAATCAGGATTGGGAATATTTTTTGTATATAAATTGTTAGAAATTTCTGTTTCTGTGATATTTTCAATTTGAATTTTGCCTTTTTGAACCTCGGTACATATTCTTTTTACTGCATCTGTTATTTCCTGTCTTGAACCGTAATTAAACGCTATTTGTAAATTAAGAGAAGAACATTTATCTGTTACTTTTTCTCCGTATTCAAGTATTTTTATAATTTCTTTGTTTAAGTTTTCCCTATTACCTATAAAAGTTAATTTTATATCATTTTTTATAAAAGAAGAAATTTCTGATTTTATTGTTGCGGATAAAAGTTCCATTAAAAAATTAACTTCTTCTGTTGTTCTTTTCCAATTTTCAGTAGAAAAAGCATAAACCGTAAGATATTTAATTCCGAATTTTAAACAGCTTTTTGTAATAGCTCGGAGTGAATCAACCCCTTTTTTATGACCTATTGCGGAAGGCAGATTTTTTTCTTTTGCCCAGCGTCTGTTTCCGTCCATAATAACGGCAATATGTTTTAAACCCGTATCTTTAACTATTTTTATTATATCGTCCGTATTTACCATAAAATCACTCTATTACACATAAATATAATTTTCAAGTTTAAATCGTAAATTTTAAATATTTTAGCCTGCAAATATCTATTATAGTACGAGTAGTTACCTATTCTTTACATATTAAGATATATTAAGCAAATATATAATTTTTATCTCTTTTATGGCAATTTTTTATATTAAAAATACTTTATATAAATGTAGATAGCAAAAATCAAATATACACAGAGATATTAAAGAGAGAATAAAAAACAGAAGATTTCAAAACATAAAATACTTACCTTACTTACACTACCTTACTTATTTAACACGACGGATGAAAATCAATTTTCTTTTACATTCCGAATTGTTTG
>CAJONH010000081.1 GCA_905235825.1 Candidatus Gastranaerophilales bacterium | reverse complement strand
TTAAATTCTTCGGCAACAAAATCAATGCCTGTTTCTTCCATAATTTGATTGATATAATGGTCTTCACCCAACGCTTCAACTTTTTCTTTTACAAGTTTCTTAGCTTCCTCAAGTTTATTTTGTCTGTATTCTCTGTCAAAATTATGATATGCATCAAAAATCATATCATGAGCTGTTTCATTTATTATATTTTTCAATTCTGTAGTATCATAAGGGTCAACAAACTCTTGTTTTTCAACTCCGCATTCTTTTGCGAATTGAAGTTGAGCTTCACATTGTTTTCTTATTTCAACCTGTGCAAATTCAACAGCTTCCATAATATCGTCTTCCGTTACGAATTTGCAGCCTGCTTCAACCATAATTACGCTGTCTATAGTACCTGCAACAACTATATCAAGAGCAGACTTATCAGCTTCTTGATGAGTAGGATTAGCAATTAACTGTCCGTCAATTTTAGAAACTCTTACCGCACCTATAGGACCTTCAAATGGTGCTCCGGAAAGCATTAATGCAGTGGAAGCTCCGAGCATTGCAAGAGTATCGGGCTGATTTTGCTGGTCATAGCTGAATAATTGAGCTACTATTTGTATATCGTTTCTGTAACCTTTAGGGAATAAAGGTCTGATAGGACGGTCAATTAAACGGGAAACAAGGATTGCTTTATCGCTTGCTTTTCCTTCGCTTCTGTTATATCCTCCAGGAATTCTGCCTATAGCTGACATTCTTTCTTCATAATCAATTAATAAAGGGAAAAAGTCTATACCCACTCTCGGTTCACTGCTTACACAACAATGAACAAACAGCATTGTATCACCGCAGCGAACTGTTACTGACGAGGTAGCTGATTTCGCATATTTACCCGTTTCAATGGTAACCGTTTTACCGCCTACGGGAATTTCAATTTTCTTTGATTCTACCATGGTTTTCTCTTTTCTTTTTTCACTTCTATTTATACTTCATTTTTAATTATAACTTAAATAAATATTTATGTGAAATTATAATTTATATTAAGAAAACAATGCTGATTAGATATTAAATGCGTTCCAATAGTGCTTCTATTGCCGCTGCCGATATTTCGGCAGCTTCTTTTTCTTTAAAAAGATGACCTTTTCCTGCATCTTCATCTGCTAAATCAGATAATGCACGAATAATTACAAAAGGAATTTCATTTAACGTTGCGGCATGAGCTATTGCAGCACCTTCCATTTCTGCTGCCACTGCATTAAACATTTTTTTCAGTTCTTTTTTCTTCTCGTTAGAGCTTATAAACATATCGCCCGATGCTATAACACCTTCATGATATTTTAACTTCGGTAATTTTTCCGAAATGACTTTTTTTAATTCGGTGTTCAAATTTTTATCCGCATAAAAATAGGTGGGTTCTTGAGGATTAATATTATTGCAGATATAGCCTTTTGCATATCCTATAGCCGTAGCATCAAAGTCATGCTGAACAAGTTTTTCGGCAATAACTATATCTCCAATCTGCATTCCTTGCTTTATACCGCCTGCTACTCCCGTGTTAATAATACAATTCGGATGAAATTTATCTATGAGTAATTGAGTGCAAACGGCTCCGCATACTTTGCCTACTCCGCTTTTTACGACAACTACATCTTTATTTGATACTTTACCTTTAAATATATTAAATGCACCTTGATGTATTTCTTCAACATCTTTTAATATTGACTTTAGTCTTTCAACTTCGCAATCCATAGCACCGATTATACAGACTGTTTTATTGTTCATAAACCATTTTCTCCGAATTCCAGTTCTTTAATACTTCTTTCATATCGGCTGCAACGGCTTTTGCTCCCGATAAATCGTGTTCAAGATAGTTTCCGCATTCTTCTTTATTTGAACCGGGAATTTTACCTTCAAAATTAATTATAAAATCCATGCACCCTTGAATTATTTCAAGTGCCTGTTCGTGGCTTATTTTATCTCTTACAAGAAAATAGAAACCTGTTCTGCATCCCATTGGACCTATATAAATAACATTATCAGAATACTTCGTATTTCTTGCATAGGTAGCAAATAAATGTTCAAATGTGTGTGAAGCAGGCGTGGGCAAGTAGTCATTTTCCTCATTATTCGGACGTTTCATACGAATATCATAAGTTACGATATCGCCGTCTATTCTTGAAATATACATCCCTTTTTGAAGTTTATCATGATTAACTTTAAAACTTGCTATTGTTTCCATTTCTTATTTCCTTTACCATTTCAATACTTGTAATTTTATAATAAAAATTTTTTTGCGAAAACTTTTAGTCAAGTTCTCGAATTAATCCTCTAATTCTGCCTATTATTTTCATTTTGTCCATATCTTTATTCGGCAAAGTAATACTGTGATATACTGAACTATTGTTATCCGATTTTATTACAAGTTGATTAACATTTAAAATTAGTCTTTTTACTGCATATTTATTTTCATAATTAAAAAAATAAATTCTGTTATCGCTGATTTTATTAGCATTAATATCTTGAAGCTCAATTATAAGTTTATCTTTATCCTGAATTTTCGGTAACATGCTATCTCCAACGGCACTTATTACAATATATTTTTTATTGTCTGAATATGAATTAATTATATTTTTAGGTATATATATAATTTTTTTTACATTTATTAATTCATTATCATTTTTATATTCATTCATCTCGCCGTAATAATTTGCTGCTATTATTTCACTGTTATCAACCGTGTTTTTATCATTATGAAATAAATCTACTCCATAATAATTACCTATTTTTATTATTTCTTCAACAGAATAGCTGCTGTTTCTGGTAGCTCTTGCACCGATAGTATTAATACTGACACATAGTATATCTGCGATTTCTTGCTGAGTTATTTTTTTATTAGTCAAATATTGTAGGTTTTTAATAATTTGCTTATGCTGCATTTTAGTGCCTTTTGTTAATTATTGAAAATTTTTTAGTGCATATTGAATTTTTTAGTGCTTTGTGTAATAATATATTTGTAAGAATAATACGTACTACGATAAATTTTTAAATAATATAGCTGCTACGTATAGAATCAACATTGAATATAAATATAGGTTTATTCTTTGTTACTTCTTATATATCAAGAAAAATAAGGAAGTTGTATTATATGAAACTCCCTATTTAATCTTTAAAGACATGTTAGCAAATCAAAAAACAAAACGCAATAAATAGATGCGTGAATTTTAGTGCGATTTTTAATTATGGAAATAAAAGAAATTATAGAAATAATAAATAGATTAAACAAAAATAAAATAGGAAATCTTTCTTATGATTACTATTTTCTAAAAAACTTAGATAAAAAAGAATACCCTTTGTATTTAGCAAAACTATTTTATATGAAAACAGGAGAGAAACTTCCGCTTTCTAAAAAATTGAAAATTGAGAATGGTAAATTAGAAATTAATTATGAAATAGATAAGAAAAAATGTAAAACATTTAATCAAAAAATACAATGGATTAAGTTATACGGTGTAACTGATTTAATGAGAAAATGTACTGATAAAGTTGCAGT
>CAJONH010000080.1 GCA_905235825.1 Candidatus Gastranaerophilales bacterium | reverse complement strand
CATTGTTTAACATTGTTTTAAAAATCATATAATTAGCAGGTTTAAGATTTTTTTCCTGAAATACGGCTTTTTTATTCGCCGGAACAATTAAACCTTCTTTTGCAAACTCACTTTCAGACTCGGCATTTGATAAAAAGCTGATTAATTGAACTGCCTCTTTTTTGTGTTTTGATTTTTTTGCAACAGCCCAGCCTGAAGCATCAATATATATTTTATTTGGTGCCGGAAATTTGATTACATCCCAATCAAAATTAATTGTTTCCCTGAATTTGGGAGTCATCCACCTTCCTGACAAATACATTGCCAGCTTTCCGTTAATAAACATTTGTGCGGAGGTCATACTTCCCATTTGTGCTTTTGTAGGCATCGAATTATCTTTATTTATCATATCAGAATATAAATTAAATGCTTCAATACTTTTTTTGTTATTAACAATAATTTTACTTAGGTCATCACTGATTATACCGCCTCCGTTAGACGCAAGATAATATAACCAAAATATCGGATTATCCTCATAATTTATGCCAAAATTATCTTTTGTTGTTACTTTTTTTGCAAGTTTTCTCAATTCAAAGATATTTTTTATATTTAAGGGCATTTTTATTTTATTTCTTTGAAAAATTTCTTTATTATAATAAATTACAAGATTAGAAATATCTCTGGGAACGGCATAGAGTCTATCATCTTTTTTAAAGCATTCTAATGCTTCTTTATAAAAATCACTTTCAATTTCTGAAAAATAAGAGGTTAAATCCTCTAATAATCCTGCATTAATATACATTTGTATATTTTGATTGTTTATGAATATTACATCCGGTTCAAGTCCGGATGCAAATAATAACTGTAATTTTTGAAAATAATTTTGCGGTATATGAATAAAATCAACTTTTATTGATGGATTTTTTTCTTCAAATTTCTCAATTACTGATTTTATAATATCGCATTCACTTTTAGAACCCCATGAAGAAAATTTTATTACGGTTTTGTCAGAAAACTGCCCGTTATTATTTATTATAAATAATAACAACAGACAAAATAAAACTATAACGGTATATATAATTTTATTTTTCACTTTATATTACAGCCAGCTCTTTTATTTCATCTTCGGATACAGACAGCATTGCTTTATATGAATCAAGTTTTACTATATATAAATCTTTTTCACCTTTTCTGTCATAAAATCTTGTTTGCAGATTTACTTGAGTTAAATCGTTAAATTTTTGAAGGAAGAAAATCTTTTCACCAATATATCCGAATAATGCAAAAGAGTTATCACCAACAGTAGTAAGGTAAAATCCTTTATTTGCAGCAATTTTTAATTCCGAAATCAGTTCAGGTCTGTAGGTTTCATCGTCGGTTTGCACAATTTCGTCGTTTTTCTCGGGAGTAATATCGTCTGTTGAAGGTAAATCCAACTCTGATTCGTCTTCAATTACAGAATTTTGTTTTTTTATAGGATTTGTAACCGAGGATTGAATAGTTCTGTCTTCAATGGAAGGAGTTGTAACATTATCAACAGCAGAAGAAATAGGTGCCGATAACTCTTCTTTTTTCAAAGGCAGATTGAAACAGCTAAATACATTAGTTGATATAGGCGATATAATTTTTGCATCCACATCAATTTTTGCAGGTTTTTCATAAGTTAGTTTGTCGGTTGTTTTTCTAACATACTCATTTGGCGAATTTAAAAATTCTGCAGGAAAGGTTGTATACGAATTTGACCTTCTGTTAATTGATTTAACGGCATTAAAAATACTGAAAGAAAGTATTGAAACTACAGCTAATAATACAAAAATGATAATTGAATATATACCCATAAATGACCCGCCTATAATTGATTTTGACTTATCGAGGACTTGTGCCGTAAGCTGAATATCAGAATTAACCGGAGTGTCTACTGCCAACCTTATGTATCTGGACTGCCCTTCTTCTTTTATAAACGGCTGTTCTTCGATACTTATTTTTACATCAGACTGACGTACATTTCCTTTATATATCATTTTAACATTTTTAGAGGTCATTACGGTATCGGGAATATAGACGAAAAATGAACCGTTTTTTCTTTTTTGAAGAAATGCATTTCCTTGAAAATGTTCTTTAAAATATAAACTAAGCATATAATCATTATCGATAGGCTTATCAACAACAATTTGAGAAAGAGAATTTATCGTTTCACCTTCGGCAAATGAAGGAACAGAGAACATTACCGGCATAAAAGCCAATATAAATAATTTAAAAAAATACTTAAATTTCATTTTAAAAATTCATCCCATATCTAATTTGTTAATTTATTTATTCTATTACATTAAACCATTAAAATATATTTTTTGTCATTCTTTTTAAGAAAATTTGCTTCATAAAGTATACAAATCCTTATATAACCTGCATTTTTAATTTCCTTTATTTTTATTGAGTTTTGTAATATAATGTTATTGCATTATAAGTTTGCCCGAGCAAATTTCGTGATAAGCCCGAAGGGTGTGAACGAAATTTGGGAGTGGTGACTTTAAAAAGTGAGTACTTTGCCGGCGGGGACTCTGCCGAACAAAAAGGCAACAAAAGTTGCGTTTTTGTGAGAGGCACGGCGGCAGAGTGCGAAACCAGAT
>CAJONH010000079.1 GCA_905235825.1 Candidatus Gastranaerophilales bacterium | reverse complement strand
CAGGTGAAAAATATCCTTGACTATGATGTTTATCAAAAACTTGATCAGCAACAAAATACATTGCCAAAAAACCGCCGAGGAATGCTGCAATAATCATTGCAAGACATTCCTTCCAATATCGGTTGAAATTTGTGTTATTTTGTGTGTGTTGATTTTGAGAATTGTTATTTTCTTCCATTTGCTTCTCCTTTTTTATGCTTTAAAGTTAATTATATATACACATTTATACTTGTAAATTAATCACCTATACAATTATTTAAATATTCTATTGTATCAAGTTTATTATCATACAAAAATTTCAAAAAGTATAAATAATTTTCATCGTGTGAGGATACCGTTATATTTATTTCAAATCCGTCCGAACAAAACGGTTCATAATCATAAATAACATAACTGTTATATTTACTTTTCCATTCTCTTTTATCTATTAAGCAATTATTTTCAAGAGCTGTTTTTTCAAGCCATGGTAATATATCTTTTGAAATGTTTTTAAATTCTATTTGACTTCTCTGATTTAATCCGTTTATGTATTTTTCAACAAGCATTTCTCTACTCCTAATAATTGTCTGTCATACTTCCATATCCCGTTACCGGATATTTTAAGTTTATATTTATTTTAGGTTAAATAACATATACCAAAGTATAGTATTTTGACTATAAATTCGGGCTATTTTTATTTTCATAAAAATAAACTTATAAATAAAAATTATGGCTGAAATAGTTATTATTATTGAAATTTAAGTGCCATATAAAGAATATATTAAAAAACCGTAATTTTAAAAAATTTAATCTATAATATAATTGTTAATTAAAAAATTTATATACTGATGTGGGAGTCAGGGGCGGAAAAAAATTCCGAGCAGAGAAAATAGCAGAAAGAGGCAAAAATGAATACAGTATTAGTACCGATTAGCGAATATGTGGATAAACTTGAAAGTGCTGATAATAATGCAAAAATTAAAATAGAAAATGAACTTGTTAATATAGGTGAAGATGCTGTTCCTTCCCTTGTTGAATGTCTTCAAGTTGTTACAGGCAGAACAAGAGGTATACTTGCTATGGTATTAATAAGAATAGGTGAATCTTCAATTGATTACCTTAAAAAAGCCGCAATGGCTAACAGTGATTTTGAATGGATTGCAAAATATTTAATTACTGAAATTCAAGGTGTTGCTGCTTAATTATAAAGTTTTAAAAATTAGTTAAAAAAGAAACGGAATTAAATTTCGTTTCTTTTTTATGCATTTACACGGCGGAGGTGAAACAGATTCGGGGTCAGGAAAGGGAAAAAATCCGATAGATTTTATAAACAGAACTGAAATTAAAGACATAGAACATTATTCAGTGTATGAAAGAACAAAGTTTCTTCGTGATTATGCACTGGAAAATGATATTCCCTTCATTGTTTTTGGTAATTAACAATAAATTATTGTTTGCATACTAACATATAAATAATATTAATGATTTCGGCAGGAAGCGATGAAAGGGCTTCTTTGATTATGGCTATTTTTTCCTCTGTAGATTTCAAATGATTATAGTCAAAAAACTTGATTATATCACATTTTAATACATTTGAAATTTTTTCTATTGTAGCAAGTGAAGGATAATGACGACCTGACTCAATTGCACTTAATGACCCTGTTTCAAGTTCAATAAGTTCTGCAAGATTTTCCTGCGTCAAATTAGCTCTTTTCCTTAATTCCTGTATTCTTTTTCCGAGTAATTTTTTATTATCCGTCATAATACTGTTAATGCTAACTTATTTATATAATAATTTTAAGCGTAAAATAGTCATATATTTAGACTAAAATGTTATTATCAATCGCATATCTGTGTTTTTATTATATATTTTTCTATAAAACTCTATAAATAAATCGTATAACTATATTTACAAAACGTATTTTTTGTGTAAAATATATGTAGTAAATATAGTAAAAGAAAATCCGATGATAGAAATAATAAATAGATTAAACAAAAATAAAATAGGAAATCCGCCTTATGATTACTATTTTCTAAAAAATTTAGATGAAAAAGAGTATCCCCGTTACTTAGCTAAATTATTTTATATGAATACGGGAGAAAAACTGCCGTTGAAGTATGATTTTAAAAATAAATCGTGGATTATTGATAAGAAAAGATGTAAAACATTTAATCAGAAAATACAGTGGCTGAAACTTTATGATACTACTGAATTAAAAAGAAGGTG
>CAJONH010000078.1 GCA_905235825.1 Candidatus Gastranaerophilales bacterium | reverse complement strand
TGGATATATGTTTTTTTCGTATCTGCCGGAAATAATAATTCATATATTTGATTTTGCGGCAAGGAAATTTGCAATAGAAAATAAAATGGCTGTTAAGATAATAAAAATATTAATCATAATATCCGGCTATATCTATTTTGTTTTATTATGCCTTTTATCTATAAGTGCAAGAGGGCTATTTATGGAATACTAACAAAAAATTGTTTCATTGCAAGCTACTGTAAGTCGAGATAGACAAGAAACGGGTGAAATTAAGCCTTATTTTGAAATATACCATGTTATAATAATTATAAAATATAGATTAAGCTATATAATTTATTATTTGCATAGCACTTTTATCATCAAAATGATATGTCGCTCTCCCTCCATAAGGATTTCGTCCGTTTATTCCTTGTGCTTCCCAGTAATTATCACTTACTTTATTTATATTCGCTATGTCATTTATATTTACATAACTTTTTTCCCTGCCGCCTGCTTCATTCATTTCTTTTACAAATATCGGCTGCTTCATATTTTGTATTCCCATAGGAACATTCATATTCATTTTTATTCTGTCTCTTTCCTGTTTCTCTTACTTACTTTAAAACTAATAATTTTATTTTTTGCTGTTTATTTAAAAAATTTTTAAAATTCTCTCTAAATTCTGCAAGAATTTTTGCTGTGTTTTGAGATGTCTTACTATTCGTTACATTAAAAAGAAAGGAAGGTAAAATGCTTAACGAAGAACTCGAACAAAAAAATTACGGATTGGGTATTAATGCTTTTTCTCCTCAGGAAAATCTTAAATCCGATGAAATTGATTTAACCGAAAATAATTCAGGTTATTTCGGTAAACCTGAATTTTACGATTATTCCAATTTCCAACTCCCTGAAAATTACGGCTACGATGAAGCCTTATTAAATGAATTTAATGAATTGGCAGGTAAATATAATCTCTCTCAAAAAGGTGCTGATGAATTAATGTCTTTGGCAGTGAAGCTCTCACAGTTGACCGGTGATAATTACCATAAAACTATTGCGGAACAACAAAGACTACAAGCTGAAAACTTTAGAAACGCACTTATGTCCGACAGAGAAATCGGTGGTTCCAATTTATCTAAATCTATGGTGACTGCTAATATTGCATACTCGCACTTTGTTGACCCCGAAACTCAAATATTGCTGCAGCAGGCAGGGTTGAATTGCCACCCCTGCATAGTTAAAATGTTCTTTAAAATAGGTAAACAAATGCAAAATGACTCGGTGCTTGGTGCTAATATTTCCGCCCCCGTTAAAGAAAGCAGGGAAGATATTTTATTCCCTACTATGAATTAATTTACTAAATTTACACAAAAATGAAAGGAAAAAAAATGTCAAAATTAGGTGCAGATTATTTAACTCTTGCTGACAGATTTAAAAGAACCGAAAACGGCAAAATCGCTGCCGAAATTATCGAAATGATGACTGATACCAATGATGTCTTACGTGATGCCAATGCTCTCCAGTGTAACGACGGTACAAGTCATATTACTACCATTAGAACAGGTCTTCCTTCTGCTGTTTTTAGAACTCTTTACGGTTTTGTTCCTACCTCTAAATCTACTACCGAACAAGTTAAGGATACTACCGGTATGCTCGAAACTTATTCCATTATCGATGTTGACCTCGTTGAAAAATCGGAAAATCCTAAAACATTCAGATTGTCAGAATCCTCTGCCTTTATTGAAGCAATGAACCAAAAATTACAAGAAACTATCTTTTACGGCAGTATTAAAGAAAATGCCGCCGCTTTTGACGGACTTGCCGTCAGATACTCAAAAAAATCTAACGATGATAAGAAAATCGGTTCAAATATCATTGATGCCGGCGGTACCGGCTCTGATAATACCTCCGTTTGGTTCGTGACATGGGGCGATTTACATACCTCCCTTTTATACCCACAAGGCTCAACTGCAGGTATTCAACATAAAGATGACGGCATTTTGACTGAAACAAGCTCTACAGGCGGAAAACGAAAAGTATATCAAAATCACTACAAAATGGATGTCGGTTTGTCCGTCAGAGATTGGCGTTCAACCTGCCGTATAGCTAATATTAGCATCTCTGATTTGGCTACCTCTAATGCTGCTGATATTGAATCTCTCTTAAATAAAGCATACTACAAAATCAGAAGATTCGCTAAAACGGGTAAAACTTGTATCTATTGCAATACTACCGTTTTAATGTATTTTGAAGCTCAATTAAAAGAAAAATCAAATGTTAATTTCACTTTTAAAGAATATTTAAATGAAAACATCCTTCATTATAAAAATATTCCTATTCGTGAATGCGAACAAATTTCCTGCTCCGAATCACAAGTTGTTTAATTTATTAAAATATTGAAAGGAATGTAAAATGATATTAGATGAACAAGGTTTATTTTCAAATAACCAAAAAATTACAGGAACGGCTGTTTCTCAAAATATCCTTGAACTGGGTAAACGTGAAATAGCTTTCGGTACTCCTGTTGAACTTTTTATTCAAGTAACCGAAGATTTTAACAATCTTACAAGTCTTTCCATTAAAGTACAAACGTCTTTGAATGATGACTTCGATGCTGCAGTAGATTTGATTGAAGAAACCATTTTAGCTGCAAAACTTAAAAAAGGTGCCGTAAGTTCTATTAAATTCCTCCCTAAAGGAAATTTGGGCTTTATGCGTCTTGTTTATACCGTTACCGGTACTGCTCCTTCTACCGGTGCTATTCTCGCCGGAATTGTTGACGGTATTCAGGAAAGTTTTCATAATCAATAATCTAACTTTATTTTATTAGTACACATCTGATATCCCGTTTTATTTTCGGGATATCAGTTTTTTTACGGAAAGGTCTATATAATGAATTATACTAAAGCTAAAATTTTTAATATCACTCTTAAAAATCTCCGTGTAAGTGTCGGTATTCAAAATACTAATCAAACTGATAAAAATACCGTCGTTCTTAATGAATTTTATGAAAGTGCTAAAGATCAGGTCTTAAAAGATTATGATTGGAATTTTGCTAATTCTTACCGTGAACTCGCTTTAACAGGTAATATCCCGCAAAATCCCAAATTTTTATATGAATATGACTACCCCAATGATTGCATCTTCGCCAGAGAAATTATTCCTTATTCCGACTCCTATGATACTGTTGAATTTGAAGTCGCCGCTAATAACAACGGACAAAAAGTTATTAATACCAATCAAACCCCCGTTGTTCTCCGCTATACAAAATGTATAGATAATGAAACTTTCTTCTCTACAGAGTTTGTTATGGCTCTCTGCTGGTATTTGGCTTTCCTTGCCGCCCCCTCTGTTACAGGAAACAGAAATATTCAGAATGATTGTTTAACCGTTTATACCCGCATGATTGCTAAAGCTAAAACTTTAAATGCTTCGGAAGGTTATATTAAATCCCCTGATAATTGTTCCTGGTTTGATGTCAGATAGGAGATTTTATGACTCGTTATACTCAAAAATCCTTTACGGGCGGTGAATTAAGCCCCGCTCTCTATTCCAGAAATGATTTGGCAAAATATGCTATCGGACTTAAAACTTTAAAAAACGGCTTCGTTAGAGCAGAAGGCTGTGTTTCTAATCGTGCAGGTCTCGAAATGATTTGCGAAGTTAAAGACTCATCTAAAAAAGTCAGATTAATTCCCTTCTCTTTTAATACCGAACAAACTTATATTATTGAATTGGGTGAGAATTATGCCCGCTTCATTAAAGATGCTTCTCAAATACTTAACATCGAAGGTCAATCAGTCGGGCAGCCCGTTGAAATTACCACTCCATACTCCGAAGACGATTTGTTTAATATAAAATATGCTCAAAATGCTGATGTACTTACTCTTTGTAATAATAAATATCTCCCTTATGAACTCTCTCGGCTTTCTCACTATTCCTGGAGTCTTGATTCAATTGATTTCACTCCTGATATTCAGCCTCCTACAGGTCTTACCGCTGTTTGGACAGGCGGAACTTCCGCAAAAAAAACTTATCAATATGTTGTTACCTCCGTTAAAAAAGATACATACGAGGAAAGCAATTGTTCTTCCATTGTTTCCGTAGTTGGCGAACAGGAAGGCTCCTGGGGTGTTAGTGAATATATTACTCTCGATTTTCGTACAGTGAATAATGCCGTCGAATATAATGTTTACAGAAGTGTTAACGGCTCTTTCGCTTATGTCGGTACTACTTCTTCTACTACTTTCATTGATGATAAAATAGAACCTGATTTATCTTCTACTGCTCCTATTTATACAAATCCCTTTAAAAACGGCAACAACCCTTCTTGTGTTAATTACTTTCAGCAAAGAAAAGTTTTTGCCTGCTTGAAAAATAGTCCCCAGCAACTTGTCGCTTCTCAAACCGCTTCTAATAATAATTTTAATATTTCCCGCCCTCTCGCTGCTACCGATTCAATAAATATTACTCTTTCTGAACGTGAAGTTAACGAAATTAGACATATTATTGCTATGAATGACCTTATTTTACTTACTTCAGGCGGTGAATGGAAATTGAACGGCTCTGACGGTGCTTTCTCTCCTAATGATAATTTAACTGCTTCACCTCAAAGTTTTTACGGATGTTCTCACGTTATGCCGGTTGTGTCAGGTAATATGATTCTTTTTGTTCAATCAGGCGGTAGTGTTATTCGTGATTTGGGCTATACCTACGTTTCTGACAGCTATGACGGTGAAGAATTATCTATTTTCGCTAATCACTTGTTTGAAGGTAAACAGGTCGTTGATATGGCTTATGCTAAAGAACCATACAGAATTTTATATGCAGTTATGGATGACGGCACTATTAATGCTCTGACTTACAATAAAAAACAGGAAGTTACCGGCTGGCATAAACATGAAACGAAAGGTAAGTTTGAAAGCGTTGCTATTATTCGAGAAGGCTCTGAAGATGTTGCCTACTTCGTTGTTAAACGTACTATTAACGGGCAGACTAAACGCTTCATCGAAAGAATGGCTTCCAGAACTATTGATAAAACCAGTGACGGCATTTTCCTTGACTGCTCTTTAAAATATGAGGGTGAACCGGTTTCTGTAATATCCGGTCTTGACCACCTTGAAGGTGAAACTGTTAACCTCCTTGCTGACGGTTCGGTAATTCAAAATAAAATCGTTCAAAATGGTCGCATAGTCCTTGATTATCCTGTTTCTAAAATTGTCGCTGGACTTCCTTTTGAATTTGAACTCGAAACTCTTAATTTGGAAAGCGAAAATACCTACGGCCTTTTAAAAATAGTTAATTCTATTAATGTTAGTATTGATAAATCAAGAGAAGATTTTTTCGTTATTGGTTCGGACGGACAGGCTGTTCAAAATCCCAGAAGTATTGACAGTATTAATAATCCCGATTACTTACATTCGGGATACATTAATATTCACTGCTTTAGTGATTATAAAGAAGATGCCTCTGTCCATTTAAAACAAATTTATCCCTTGCCTTTAACTATTAATTCTATCTCTTTAGATATTACGGTGGAAGATACAAATGATTAAATACGTTAGTGAAATTAAAGAAATTGAATTCATTCTCTCTAATTTAAGAGATGAAGACAGAGTAGAACTCGAAAATTTGTTCGGAAATGAATGGTATCAAAAAACTTTATCAACTTTAAAAAATGAAAAGTTTTTGATACTTTATGGTCAAGGTAACGGTAATGGTTACGTTCCTGTCGCTATGGGCGGTTTTTATGATTTGAATTCGGATAATTGTTCTGTAGCTTGCGTTTGGCTTCTTTCAAGCCGTTTCGTCAGCCGGAATAAAACCGCATTAATGAGGGTTTTGAGAAATCAAATTTATTTAAATGCCCCCAAATACGACGTTTTGTACAATTTTATATATAAATCAAATTATAAGGCTAAACTTTGGCTTAAAAAATTGGGATTTAATTTTGATAACCCTAATCCAAAAGAAATTAAATTAAAAAAAGATTTTGAATTCTTCTACAGAATTAAGGAAAGGAGTTAGTTATGTGTGTTATTACCGCAACAGCAGCTTCAACCGCTGCTATGCTTGCTTTCGCCGTTGTATCTGCTGCTACAGCCGCTACTACTACTGCTGTTAGTTTATCTCAAGCATCTGCTCAGAAAAAAGTTGCCGCTTATCAAATTGAACAATCTAAAAAAGAAGCTCAAAATGCAGAATTACAAGCTGCCTATGAACGTCAGGTTGGTGTTGAAGATGCTCGTAAACAAAAATTAAATTCTATCCTGAATATGCATAAAGAAAAAGCTAAATTCGCAGGAAATAATATTTCTTTGTCTTCGGGAACTGTTTTGAATTTGGAAGACGATTTAAAAATAAATTCTGAACTTGATGCTCTTACTACTCAAAATAATTCGGAACAAAAAGCTCAAAATTATTTAAACAAAAGAAACAGTTTATATCAAAATGCTGCTTTGATTAGTTTTAATAACAAATTGAATTCATCCAAAACTTATGCCCAGCTCGGTATTAACACGTTAAATTCACTTCCGCACTCATTTGGTAATTAAAATATGAAAAGAGGAAAAATGGATAATTCACTTTTTTACAATAATATTAACAAAAATTATGCTGTTAGAAAAATTCCCGCTGTTTCTACTGAATTAAATTCTAAATTCCTTTCGGATGACGGAATTGATAAAATTAAAATACTACAATTATCGGCTGAAATTGATAAGTGGGAACAGGAAATTTTATTCGCTGATAACGGTTTCTATTCGCTAAAAGGTACTGAACCGAAACAAAAAGAAAAAGAATATATTGCTGAATTAAAACGATTTATTGAATATAAAATATCTCTATCGTCTTTTTCTCTGCCTTCTTCTAAAACAATTGCTCATAAAATTAAATCAGATAAAATTTCAGCAATTAAATCTTTAATGGAATTATATTCTCAAAGTCAACTGAATGAATGGGTTCTTTCTACTTGCGAGGATGTTATTAATACTACTATTCAAAAAGCTGTTCTTTATAAAAATAATCCCGATGTCGTTAATTCGACTTTCTTTTACGGTTTAAAAACAATAGACATTATTGCCCAAAATGAAAGTTGGAATCAAAAACTTATTAATTACAGAAAAAAACAATTTGTTTCCGATTTTTATCTCGCTATTATTAATTCTTTTATAAAAGAAAAAGATGTTACTGCTTTTCAGTATTTCTCTAAATTCAAAAATGTTATTAATCAAAACGAAAAAGATAAAATTGAAAAAAATGTTAATGAATTACGTATTAATGTTATCGCTAATAATTGGGCAAACGAAGTTTTTTCCTACAATCTTAATAATTCTGATTTTGAAAAAGAACTTAATAATATTAAAGATGATGATATTAAAAATACGGCAAAACAATTCTATTTTGATTTAATTAAAATTGATAAACGTAATAAAATCCTGCTCGATAAAGAAAAAAATATTCAAAATTGGAAGGAAATTATTAATATCGTTAATCAGGATATTGATAAAGCTCTACTTTATATTGATTTTTCTCTTAAAAATGATAGTACTACTGCTAAGAAAAAGTATATTAAACAAATACAAGAATTCGGAAAAGTTAAAACTTCTATTAATCAATTTTTAAAACTCTTTGATGAAATTTTTTCCGATTTCTATCTCTTTAAAGATAAAGATATATCTGATTTTAGAGCTGATTTGTCGGACGAAGATTTCGATATTTTTGAAAAAATTCAAAATTATTCTTTAAAAGAATTTGAAAAAATTGATTTTGACAGAAAATATGCTTTGCGTTTATTCAAAGAATTAGACCTAAAAAAAGATGAAGAAAAATATGAATTTATTAAATTATATTTTATTTCACTATCGGAATATATCGAAAATAAAAAAGAATCCGCAAATTCTGAAACACGACAAAAATTCATTGAATCAATTTTTACTCGTTTAAATAAAAAAATAAAAAAATAAGTGCTTGTATACTGTTTACAACCAAAATATATTATGTTGCAAAAGTTTTTTGCCAAATTATTTATAGTTTATAGAACGCTTCAAAAAAGAAAATCCTTTTCAGGGCTGTCTCGCTCAGTTATTTTGTAAGCGGCACTATGGCTTTTAACTGAAAAATGGTAATATATATTTAGTGAGTGTCCGCTAACAAAATTGCCCTCGCTCTAATGCCCTTCAAAGAATTTTCTTTTTTTCCGCTTAATTCATGGTTTAT
>CAJONH010000077.1 GCA_905235825.1 Candidatus Gastranaerophilales bacterium | reverse complement strand
GATTAAACTTGATGCAAATCTTTATGATTTAGTCATTACTCAATCTTTTTCCTGTTTTAATTTTTTCTACTTCTCTATAGTACGAGGTAATTACTTAATGAGCGAAATGCAATATCGGGTATTATTACGGTCTTATTTTCGTAAGCATAAAACAGAGTTATCTTATCCCGTAAATAAACAAAATTTCTGGTGTTTAAAAGCCTGTAATGTATAAGCTGCGAAGTATTTATCATTTGAGGAACAATAAGTATTGCAGCAATAACAATAATATAATTAATTATATTTATTTTATTATCTCTAACCTGAGATAAATAATTACAAAAAGAAATAAAACATGCAAAATACATTAAAGGTACAATAATTGAATATATATCACTGTGATTCAGCCAGAAATTATTATCATATTCACAGTAACCGATAGTTATTAATGAATAACAGAATAATAAACATGATAAGACTATGTACAAAGGAAATAAAATCTGCATTTTTGAAGTTTTTTTATATGTCAGACCGATTAATACAAAAAGAATTATATATAAAAATCGAAAATCTAAAATTAACTTTTTATAAAACAATTGATTAAAAGGTTTTATATTGTGAAAAATATTTATTACTTCCCCCGTACCTGAATTATATTTATCTGTAAAATGCAATAAAAACCCGCTTGAACAAGCAAGAAAAATCATTCCCAAAATAAGAACAGCTAAAATATAAATTTTTTGTTTTATTAACTGTCTGTTTATTTTTAACAATACATCACCGATAATTAAGTTAAGCACGGTTATAATGCATATAAATGCCGATATTTCGGAGGCGGAAGAACAAATAAAAGCACAAATGTATAATAATATATCAGGCTGTATTTTATATAATACTGTTTTGTATAATTTATATAAAAAGCATAAAGTTAAAGCACATGGCAAAATAAATCTGATAAAACCTTCAAGTATAATAATATCTGCCATAAGTGCCTTTTGGATATAATATAAAACGGCAAAATATATTATAAACACCATACAATAGTTAATAATTTTGCTGTTAATATGTAATTCTGCCAATTTTAAATAACAGTATACAATTCCTGTCATTACAAAACTTTTAAATATTCCTGCCGTATTCAATGCCCAATCCTGCAGGTTAATGCCTAATGTATAGGGAATATAATAAAAAATAAGATTTTGCATTTCCATTACCCAGCTTCCGTAATAGAAATTTTTATAAATTTTTATACCGTCCGAAATAAAATGCAAACAAATATCATCCGCATATAAAAGACTGTTTTGGAACATGTACAATGAAAAAAAAAATATAAAACATAAAAATAAAAAATTACTTTTTAATAGTTTCAGTATAAAACCTCTTATTTTTATCATAATTATTTTACCTTAAAATGAAAGCATTTTTTTCAAATATTGCCCCGTGAATGATTTTTTGCATTTAGCGACTTCTTCGGGAGTGCCTTCTGCAACTATTGTTCCTCCTTCATCTCCTCCGAACGGGCCTAAATCTATTATATGGTCAACCGTTTTAATAAGGTCTAAATTATGTTCTATTATTAATATTGAATTACCTGCATCAGCTAATTTATTAATTATTTTTATTAATTTATCCAAATCATACCAGTGAAGACCTACCGTAGGTTCATCAAGCAGATATAATGTTTTTCCTGTTGCACGTTTGTTTAATTCGGAGGCAAGTTTTATTCTTTGAGCTTCTCCGCCCGATAAAGCAGTTGAACTCTGCCCAAGTTTCATATAACCGAGTCCGACATCATTCAGAGTTTCCAATCTTGATTTTATTTTCGGTATGTTTTCAAAAAATTCAAGAGCTTCGGCTATACTCATTTCAAGTACTTCCGATATATTTTTACCCTTATATTTTACTTCAAGAGTTTCTCTGTTATATCTCTGTCCTTTACAAACATTACATTTAACATATACATCCGATAAAAAATTCATTTCTATACGTGTTAAACCGTCGCCTTTGCATGCTTCGCATCTTCCGCCTTTAACGTTGAAGCTGAATCGTCCTGCCTGATATCCTCTCATTTTAGCTTCGTTTGTTTTTGCAAATAATTCACGTATATGCGTAAATACATCCGTATAAGTTGCAGGGTTTGACCGTGGAGTTCTTCCTATAGGTGATTGGTCAATACAGATAACCTTATCTATATTTTCAAAGCCTTCAATTCTATCCAATCCTTGCGGTTTGGGTTTATTTTTAAATAATTTATGAATTGAATATTGATATAATAAATCATTCATCAAGGTTGATTTACCGCTGCCTGAAATACCTGTTATGGCAACGACTTTACCAAGCGGAATTTTAACGTTTATATTTTTCAAATTATTCTTATGTGCATTAATAATTTCGAGAGAATTTCCGTTGCCTTCCCTGCGTTTTTTCGGTACGGGAATTGTTTTTTCACCGCTTAAATACTGTCCCGTAAGTGATTTTTTACATTTTATAATATCTTCCAAAGAACCTTGAGCTATTATGTTTCCCCCGTTTACTCCTGCATATAGTCCTATATCAACAATATGGTCGGCACTTCTTATTGTATCTTCATCGTGTTCAACAACGATAAGGGTATTTCCGAGATTTCGTAATCTCACAAGAGTTTTTATAAGCATATCGTTATTATATTGATGTAAGCCTATGGAAGGTTCATCAAGAACATATAAAACGCCCGATAATCCGCTTCCTATTTGAGTAGCCAGTCTTATTCTCTGTGCTTCTCCACCTGAAAGAGTTCCCGAACTTCTTGCCAAATCAAGATAACTCAACCCCACATCAAGCATGAATTTTAATCTTGAGCGAATTTCATCCAAAATTTGTTTAGCAATAGCAAGTTTATAGTCATCAAGTTCTAATGATAAATCGGAAAAAAATGCATAAGCCTCTTTTATGGATAATTTACAAACTTCATAAATATTTTTACCGCCTACCGTTACTGCAAGCGAGAAAGGTTTTAGTCTTGCTCCTTTACAATCACTGCAAGGAATTTGCGACATATAATCCTGAATTTGTTCACGTACTTCCTCTGAATTTGAGTCTTCATACTTATGCATGAAATATGGAATTACACCCATAAAAGGCATTGTACGGGTTATATATCTTGTTCCGCCAAATTCTTTATATCTCAAAGCAACAAGTTCCTGCTCAGAACCGTAGAGAATGATGTTCTGATGTTTTTCGGGTAATTTTTCAAACGGGCAGTTCATATCAATACCGAAATGATTTGCAACAGAGGTTAATACATCAAGATAATAAGGATTTCCCGTTTTTGCCCACGGATATATTGCCCCTTCATTAAGCGATTTTGTTCTATCAGGAATTATTAAATTTTCATCAGGTTCATAATGAGCTCCTAAACCGCTGCATGTAGGACAGGCACCATAAGGATTATTAAAACTGAATATGCGTGGAGCAAGTTCCTCAAAACTCAAATTACAGTTAGGACAGGCAAGTTTTTCAGAGAATATCATTTCTTCGCCGCCTATCACATCGACAATTAAAAGTCCGTCTGCTTTTTGAAGTGCAATTTGTGCACTGTCCGTTAATCTTGATTTGGCACTTTCTTTTATTACAATTCTATCAACAACTACTTCAATTGAATGTTTTACCGTTTTTGCAAGTTCAACTTCATCTTCATCAAGATTATATATTTTTCCGTCTATTCGGACTCTTATAAATCCTTCTTGTTTCAATTCTTCAATTAAATTTGTAAATTCACCTTTTTTACCTCTTATTACGGGGGCTATAATCTGAATTTTTGTACCCTCCGGCAGAGTATATATCTTATCAACAATTTCGTCAATTGACTGCGGGGCAATCTCGCATCCGCATTGAGGACAATGAGGAGTTCCAACTCTTGCAAATAAAAGTCTTAAATAATCATATATTTCTGTAACAGTTCCGACTGTAGAACGGGGATTATTACTTGTTGATTTTTGGTCAATGGATATTGCGGGAGATAAACCTTCTATACTTTCAACATCAGGTTTATCAAGCTGTCCGAGGAACTGGCGTGCGTAATTTGAAAGACTTTCCACATACCTTCTCTGACCTTCGGCAAAAATAGTATCAAATGCCAATGAACTTTTTCCCGAACCCGAAATTCCGGTAAAAACTATAAGTTCATTTTTGGGAAGTTCAAGACTAACATTTTTTAAATTATTCTGATTTGCTTTTCGTACAATTATTTTGTCACTCATACAAATATTATTGCATGAAAAATTTATTCAATACAATTAACCTAATTTTCGCTTAAAAGTTCTCGCTGCAAGAGTTAATGTTATAAATGCAATTACAATAAGCGGAATTAAATTCATTATAACTTCTTCTATTCCCATTCCTTTTAAAAAAAGCCCCCTCGTAAGCACCATAAAAAATCTTACGGGGTTAAGCAGGGTTAAATATTGTAGTAATACAGGCATATCCTCAATTGGTGAAAGAAACCCCGATAATAATACCGCTGGCATCATAAACGTCATACTTGCAAGAATTGACTGCTGCTGCGTATCACAAACGGCTGAAATATACAGCCCTGCTCCTACAATTGCCATAAGTGATATTAATATTGAAATAAAAAATAATATAATCGAGCCGGCAAACGGAATATGAAAAAATATCATTATTATTCCGACCATAATCATTGTCAGCGTCATTGCTATTATTAACGGCGGAACAGATTTCCCTATTAAAATTTCAATTGATGATAACGGACTTACTATTAATTGGTCAAAAGTTCCCGTTTCACGTTCTCTTGATATGGATAAAGATGTCAAAATCAAGGTAGTTACAAGTGATAGCATTGCAACAATTACGGTCAGAATATACCATTTATATTCAAGATTGGGATTAAACCAATTCCTGACATTTATGTTAAGTTCAGTTCCTTTATTTTCCGTAAGTTCCGAATTATAAGAAGAAATAATTTGTGAAGCATAGCCTGATGCAATCGCTGCTGAATTTGTCTGCCTTCCGTCCGCAATAATTTGGACATTTGCTCCTCTTTTCGATTTTATATTTTTTGAAAAATCATTTTGTATATTTATTCCTATTTGTACCTTTTGTGTATCTATTTTTTTTCTGAAATCTTCTTTATTATCAACATAATAAAATTTTCTGAACCTCGGGGAATTTTCAAATCCCGATAATAATTCTCTGCTTTCAACGCTTTGTGAATTATCCAGCACAACCGCATCTATATTTTGAACTTCCATTGTTGCAGCATTTGAAAAAATTAATAGCTGCATAATCGGCATACCTATTATCACTCCCCTTATTTTAGGGTCATTCCATACGATTATAAATTCCTTTTTCATTAATGCCAAAACTTTACGGAGAAAATTTTTTATCATTTATCCAGCCTCACCGATGTGTTTCTGTAAACACCAATAAACAATATTATTCCGAGTATTGTTAAATATATTGCATTAGTTATCACAATTTCCCAAACCGTTCCCGTCATAAATTCGCTTTGAATAAAAGAAACATAATATCTCGGCGGAAGAATTCTTGTAAGATATTGAAAAAATACGGGCATGGAATGAATGGGATACATTAATCCGGATAGCATAAGGGCAGGCATAAATCCGGCACTCATTGCCACCATACTTGCAAGAAATTGATTTTTTAATAATGAAGAAATGTTTAATCCGACACCTAAAAGAGTAAATAAAAATAATCCGCTGACCGTAAATAATACAAAATAACTTCCCCTGAACGGTATATGGAATACAACGGTGCAAAGAAATACATTAAAAGCAACCGATAACATGCCTAAAATAAAATATGGTATGTATTTTCCTAAAACTATTTGAATAGCTTTTACATTAGTGCTTAAAAGAGCCTCCATAGTTCCTCTTTCCCACTCCCTTGCTACGACAAGCGAAGTTAAAAGAATGCCTATTAAAGTTGTTGTTATTGCTATTGACCCTGGAACTATAAAATAATGGCTGTTTAAATCGGGATTATACCAAGTTCTTACTTCCGTACTTATTAACGGTTTTTTTATTAATGATTTATATTTGCCGGTTTGAAGCCATTGATTTGCAATTGATAATGCATAACTTTGAATGTAATTTGCCGTATTTACTTCGCTTCCGTCAGTTATAACAAGTAAATCCGCTGTTTTACCCCGTGAAAGTTTTGTTGAAAAATCATTCGGAATTATAACCGCACCTTTTATCTTTGAACGTAAAATTGCAGTTTCAATATCTTTTTGATTATCAAATACTATGGAATTTATGTATTTACTATGTCCGAAAGATTTGACCAGAGTATTAACTTCAGACGAAAAATCATCGTTTTTTATTCCGATTGTAACTTTTACGGAATCCAGATTTATTCCGTACATATAAATCATAACGGCTATAAACGGTAATACAAAGGCTATCATTATGCTTGAAGGATCACGCAATATTTGTTTTATTTCTTTTTTTATCAAAGCTAAAAGTACTTTCATCGTTTTTCACTTTCTTTAATAAGATTTATAAAAGCAGTTTCCATATTGTCTGCTT
>CAJONH010000076.1 GCA_905235825.1 Candidatus Gastranaerophilales bacterium | reverse complement strand
TCATACTCACAAATTAATTTCTTTTCAGACAGCAAATTAGTTTTTATTGTTTCATTTATATTTATTTTTCCTCGAACAGCAGATAACTGTTCTTGTTTTTCTTCGTATTCCCTGTTTAGTCCTCGTTTTAGCTGGTGCGAAATACCTTTATATAAAATAACGGAAAATAAATCCTGTATATTGTCAAAATTTTCTGTGCTTGTTTGCACTTGTGCAACACTTTCAAGATTTTTGCCTATGATACATACCAATTTAATGACTACGATAAATATGTTTGTGAATGTTTTGATAAGAACCATAAACTAAAACAAAAAGAAGAACAGTTCCCGAAAGATTTACAAAATGCTTATGAAATAGGCAGAAAAATGGCTATCGAAATAAAAGAGTAAATATTATCTGGTGCAAAAAATTGCTCCATAGCTGAATTAAAACATTATACTTCATCAAATTTAATTAATTTGTAAGTATTTTTTAATTCATCAAGTCTGCCGTTTTTATTTTCTTGTTCAAGAAAATTGTTTACGAATTTGGCTAAGGTTTTATTTCCTTTGTGCATTAATATTCCTTTTTGGCTATATGTAAAAGGTAATTTTGCAATAGGTGCAGCAAGTTTGTAATTTTTATTTGAATAATATAATGCTTCAATAACATCGGTAATCATTACGTCAGCTTTTCTTTGAGCAATAAGCAGTGGTATTTCTTCGTTAACATTATGGATAATTATTTTTGCGTTAGTTAGATATTTTCTTGCAAATTGTTCATTCAAACCTCCGGGATTTTCCATAATACGAACATCAGGTTTATTAATAGCCTCTATACTCGTATATTTATCGGCATCTTCAATCCGGCATAAAATGGTTTTACCGTTATTCAAATATCCGTTTGACATTAAAGCTTTTTGTTTTCTTTCCTCTGTTATTGTTATTCCGCTTATGGCAGCATCAAAATTCCTATTAATGGTATCCTGCATTAAATTTTGCCACGAAGTTCTTACAAAGACTGCTTTGACATTTAATGCTTTTGCCAAATCTTGAGCTAAATCAATGTCAAAACCTTCATAAGTATTTTTATCTTTATTATAATAAGACATTGGTCTATAATCACCTGTTGTACCTATAAGCAGCACACCTCTGTCTTTTATTATTTTAATAGAGTTATCAGGTTCATAATTAATAATAAATAATGATAATATAATTAAACATACAAATAAAAATATTTTAATAAAAATTCTCATTATAAATTTGTTTCGTTAATAATTTCTCTTTTGTGCCTGTTTTTCAAGTTTTCTTTTTTCCCACTCGTTATTATCAGGGTTAACAAGTTTTTTTGCTTTTAAAAAATATGCATTAGGACATATATTTCCTTTGTAGGAATAACCGGAAACTATATTATCGGAATTTACTTCTAAAATTTTTCTGCACAACATTTCATAGGTGCTTCCACCTGATGTACGGGTATCAACATAAGTTCTGCCTTTTTTATCGGTTTTGACGGTGCTTCTTTCATAGGAATCACTGTGATATTCGCTTTTTTCTTCCCAAATATATATGTTTTTGCCTGCTATTGTCTGTTGATTATCGGGGTATCCCCAATATTTTATAACGGATTCTAAAGGATATCCTATCCACGAGCCTAATGCCTTATCCATAAACGGTTCAGCATTTGATATATTAGACGTAAAAAGTAAACATGCCAATAATATTATTATTTTTCTCATCTTTAATCCTTTAATCTAAATTTATTAAATCTGTTCTAATTGAATTATCTGTTTGTTCTAAATCCAATTCAACGGTATTTTCTGTTCCGTATCTTTCTTCATAAAACTCAGCTTGATTTGATAATTGCTTACTCTGAGTATTAGAAACATTAATAATATTTTCTTCTTGTGTTTCCTCAACAGGCGAAACATAATCGGCAAATTGAACTTTATCTTTTTCATACGCCGGTTCAGTCTGCTCCTTAACCATTTCAACAGGCTCGCCTTTTGGTTTTCTCTTGCTTAACAAATAATCAAAGTCAGGCGATATATTTAAATCAAAATGAAATCTTCCCCATTTATGCCTTTCTTCATGCCTGTTATAGAAAAGAGGAAATCCCCATGCAATTCTTAAACTTAAATCCTTTGGCAGATTAATTTTAAAACCGCAGCCTAAACTTGTTAAATAATCATCTTTGTGTGCGGTTTGAGCCCCGAGTCCCGTGCCTTTATACGGGAATATACCTGCAAAATCCCAAAATACAAAACCTTTTAAATAATTACCTACAAATGGGATGTAATGTGATTTATCTCTTGATTTTATTGCTCTTGCAAAAATCGGGAATTGTAATTCCGTTCCTATCATATAACCGTTTTTACCTATTAAAAGACCTTCCGTATAACCCCTTACGGTATTCATACCGCCTGCTGTCATTTGGTCAGTATAAGGAACTATGTCTTTACCTGGAATTACCTGATAATTTGCTCTGATTTGACCGATAAATCCATGACCAAAGTCGTGCAGTCTTAAAACACCGCCATCAAGTTTTAAGTATCTTATTTGACTGTTAAAGAACGGGAACGAATAAGATGCGTTCTGCCCTAAATACCAAATACCACGTTTGGTATCATATCTAAAGTTTAAACCTGTCTGCAAATAGGGTATTTTATTTTCATATAATTTTACTTTTTCAAAACTGGTTTCGGAGTATTTAAAACCAACTGAACTTGTACTTGAAAGTTCCATCCACGGTTTTCTGATTAAAGGCTGATTATAGTAGAGTGAGTAGTTATGTGATTTACTCTCAATATTAAACATTGAATAGGCACCGTCTTTAACCTGCGATAAACCGTAAGAATAAGAAACTCCTACTCTGCCGTCTTTTTTATTAACAGGGATATTATAATCTGCAAATGGAGTAATTGAGTGTTTACTTGCATAAGCTCCTATTGTTAATTTATCTCTAAAGCCGAATAAACTGTCATCCTGCAGCATTAAACCTGCTCTATATTTACCGATTGATTCTCTGCCTTGGTTATCGGATAAAACTGATAAATGAAAAGGGAGTTTCTCTTCAACATTTACTGTTATATCAGTTGTTTCTTCTTCTTTTCCTGCGGCTAAACTGCCTTTTAATTGGATGTTATCGTTATAGCGGTTAAATATAACAAGGTTTTGTTCTAAATCAGCTATATTAAAAACCTCACCTTTTTCAAGATTTATTCGTTTTTCAATATAACTCTGTCTTGTCCATTTTGTATCCGAAATATTAACTTCACCTGTTTTTCCTTCAATAAGAACGATTTTTACCGTTTCATTGTCAACCTCTTGAACGGGCAAAAAAGCTCTTGCCGTTACAAAACCTTTTTCTGCATATAATTCATTGATTTTATTAACTATCTGCATTAATTGCTCAAACGTAATATTTGTTTGTGTGTATTCTTCAATAATATTATTAATTTCATCTTTTGTAAGTATTTTAGAAGGTGTAACCTGAATATTCTCTATATAAACACCTTGAGTTGCATAATCTTCTGGTTTAGCTTTTTTTACTTTTTGTTTATTTTTTTTTGTTTTTTCCTTCTGTTCTTTTTTTTCGGCACGCTGCTTATATGTTTTAAAATCTTCTTGAATTTGTTGTTCCATTTCAAGACGTTTTAAATTATCCATATCGTGAGCGTTAATTGAACCTGTCTGAGGAATAATATCAAAATTAATGTCATTAATTGCAAAAGCAGACATCTGTATAAAAATACAGCAAAATATTCCAAACAACAGTTTTTTACAATTTTTGTTCATAAATTTAACACTCTTTTTCACGTTCCATTCTTAAATTTTATTTAAAAATAAATTGACTTGTCAATTAAAATTTATGTTTGTTAAAAAGTGTGAAAATCCGCTCGGG
>CAJONH010000075.1 GCA_905235825.1 Candidatus Gastranaerophilales bacterium | reverse complement strand
GTTGTTGGGCAACTCCGTTCTACGGAAATTCCGCTCCCGATTTTTTCAGCTACATAATCTCTTACCGCAACTTTATCAGTACATTTTATCATTAAATCAGTTATACCGTATAGTTTTATCCATTGTATTTTTTGATTAAACGTTTTACATCTTTTCTTATCAATAATCAACGATTTATTTTTAAAATCAAATTTCAACGGCAGTTTCTCTCCAGTATGAATATAAAACAATTTAGCTAAATACTTAGGGTATTCTTTTTTGTCTAAGTTCTTTAGGAAATAGTAATCATAAGGCGGATTAACTGTTTTATTTTTTTTGAAAAAATTTATTATTCCAAGCATAATTTCTTATCAATTATTCCTATTTACGCAGCTGTTATTAATTATAAATAAATTTATTTAATTGTCAATATATTTATTGAATTATAAACAGAAACATTAATTAAAAAGTTATAATTAAATATGACCAAAATAGTAAATGAAATTAAAAATCTTGTTAATGACAGGGATATTACATTAAAAGAACTTGCAAAGAAAATCGGTGAAGTTGAAAATAAAAACTATTCACTTGCCAGTCTTTCCCAAAAACTTTGCAAAGAAACAATTTCATACAGAGAGGTAAAATTAATAGCCAAACTTTTAGGATATAAAATTCGTTTTATAGATATGGAAAGACGTAATTAGCAAATAACCATATCTTTAATTTCTTCTATGGGCGAATTTAAATAAAAACTTCTAAATGCATTGATATCATGCAAATGTGATTCTAAATCGGGAAAAATATCATTTCCTTTTACTTTTGAAATTTCAATCGGATGAACATAAGAAATTTTATAGTTATCTTCATCAACTTTGTTCAAATCAATCATTTCACTGTCTTCTAAAAGAGTCAATGCACACTCGACGGTTTCATCTGAAGCTCCGAGTGCTTTTGCGGCTCTTCTTGTACTTATAAGTCCGTTTAAATTTGAAAGTGCATATTTTAACATTCCGGATAATTTTGATATAAAAGTATCGCTTGAAAGTTCTTCTGAGCCAAAATTCATTAAATGTACGAGATGTGCATTTGTAGTTTTTAATATTTTATAAAAATCTTCTTTAGTCGGAGGAATATCAAAAAACATTATCTGCTGTATATCAGAAGGAATATTATCAAGAGTAAACAGTTTACCGGATATAGTTTGAGGAAGTTTTAAATTTTTAATTAGAATCGGATTTTCTATATAAATTGCAGTTGTTTTTTGGGAAGAAAGGGCAAAATCAACTACACGCTCCAATATATCTTTTTTCTTTCTATGGTCAAGAAAGCTGATTTCGGAAATTTTTTGTTCTTTATCCAAAAGCTCGGAGTGTATATCTTCAAGCATTAATTGAACGGAAGTAATATCATTAAATGTATTAAGCCTCATAGAAAAAAGCAAATCAATTTGAGTATTTACGGGCAGGCTGAAATCGGGAGTATTCCATTTTATGCAGTCAAAGCGTTTACTGCCGTCTTTAGTAACATATAATTTTAAATGATTTGCATTTTGCCCCATCATTTTGTATTCCTGAATAACGGTATTATTCATTATAAATAACGGCGAGGGATTGGCACTGCCAAACGGCTGCATTTTATCAATTAAATTGACCGTTTCGGGGGTAATATCTTCGGGAAGAAGTTCCATATCGGCATTTACCGTTACTTTTTTAAAATCAATATTAACTGCAAATTCATCAATGGTATCCAATAACATGCTTTTAAATTTTTCAAAAGTAATTTTTTTTGCATCAAAAGAAAACCCTGCCGCCATTTTATGTCCGCCGAAACCTTCAAAAATTTCTTTGTGTTCGGATAATACGGCATGTATGTTTAATCCCTGAATACTTCTGCAGGAACATCGGATAATTTCCGGATTATTAAAATCAGAGGTCATTAAAAATACGGGTTTATTGTATTTTTCGACTAATTTTGAAGCTACAATGCCTATAATACCTATATGCCAATCAGCATTATATAAAACAATTCCTTTTCTGTTTTTGAAAACATCTCCGGCATACATTTCATCAGCCGTTTTAAAGGTTTCATCGCAAAGGTTTTGGCGAAGCTCATTAAGACCGTCAAGTGTATTAACGGCTTCATCGGTAATGTTATCATCATCGGAAATTAAAACTTTTAGTGCTGTTTCGGGGGTTTCAAGTCTTCCTGCCGCATTAAGTCTTGGAACAACAGAAAAAGCAATCGTTTCAGATGTAATATTCTTTGGATTTTCTATTCCTGCTGATTTTAATATTTTCTGAATACCTTTATGAACTCCGTTTTTTATTAATTCCAAACCTGCTGCAACTATGGTTCTGTTTTCGCCCAAAAGTTCAACAACATCACCTACGGTGCCAACTGCTGCCAAAGGAAGGAGATTATTTGCAAATTCGGTTTTATTAAATGATTGAAGCAGTCCGTAAGCAAATTTAAGTGCAACTCCGACACCTGCAAGATAATTTAAACTTTGAATATCGTCAATATCAAGTGCAGAGTTAATATTATCGGAAACTTTAGGATTTAACACGGCAAAAGCATCGGGCAGTATAACGGGAGCTTCGTGGTGGTCGGTAATAATAATATCCGTTTTAAAATTTTTTGCGAAATTAACTTCTTCAACGTTAGAAATACCGCAATCGACGGTAATTATAAGTTTGGATTTTCTTTTGGAGATGATTTGAACAAGAGCTTTTGTATTTAAGCCGTGGCTTTCGGAGGCTCTATCGGGAAGGTAATAATCAACATCGGCACCTGTTTCTTTCAGTGTTAAATACAGAAGTGCGGTTGAAGTAACTCCGTCGGCATCAAAATCGCCGTATACGGTAATATGTTCATTATTTTCTATTGATTTACGAACTCTTTCAATCGCTTTATCCATATCATTAAAGACATTCGGATTTAGCAATTGAACTTTAAGCGGATTTAAAAATTTATAAATTTTATCGGGAGTATCTATATTTCTGTTTTTAAGCAAAACAGAAAGTACCCTGCTGTTAAAACAGCAGGATAACAAACTTTCATCAATTTCGGTATTTTGTATTACCCAATCTTTATGGAAGGACATTATAAATTGCTTTCTTTATCTTTTTCTTCCTGTAATTCCAATTCACGTTTAAGTTCTTCAACGTCTTTATCTTCTTTAATTTTATCAATAACGAGTTTTGCCATTTCTTTAGCTATAATTCTTTGTGTATCGGCAGGAGAATTTTGAAGCATATTAATAGCGGCTCTGACCGTGCGGTCAATATCGTACCAGCGGGAATTTGCTCTTTCATCCATACCTTCTTCAACTGCCTCAATAATTTCATTAACGTCAGTATATTCGCTGAAAGCCAAATTATGTTCAACAATAATTTTTATCAAATTAAGAGCAACTTTAATTTGAGTTTCATCATCAGAGGCTTCAAGTGTTTTCATTGAGCGTGATAAAATAGGGTCTTTATCATACCATCTTCTTTTTTTGCCGTCGTTATAATCTTCTCTCATAAATACCTCTCTTTACTATCCGTTTTTAAATTTTACACCGAAACCTGCATCGGGGTAAACCCAAGCTATATTCTTTTTGGAACATGCGATTTTACAAGCACCGCACTCCAAGCAATTTTCATATCTCACATTCATTATACACTTTTCTTTGTTCCACTGATACACTTCAGCGGGACAAATATATGTACAGCATTTATCCTTACATCGCATGCACACATCATTATCAACTGTTAAGTGACTCTTTTCACCTTTATTATATTTTAAAGCAGATAATTTTTCATTAATATTCATATTATTTATATTTTATTATTAATTCAAAGTATATTATATAATAATTCGTAATAAATTTACAATATAAAAGACGGTTATATTTTGTTTAATAGAAAA
This sequence comes from Candidatus Gastranaerophilales bacterium, assembly GCA_905235825.1. Classification (GTDB taxonomy): domain Bacteria; phylum Cyanobacteriota; class Vampirovibrionia; order Gastranaerophilales; family Gastranaerophilaceae; genus Avigastranaerophilus. Next base: position 3,507 of record CAJONH010000075.1, on the reverse strand, counting down.
AGCATAATAAAATAACTGATCTTACCATTTAATATTCAGTGCTAAAGTTTTTTTTAAAATTGCCGATTTACAAATTGTTGTAGTAATTATGGAGTTAGTTATGAGTGAAAATGTAAATATGAATAACCAGCTGAATATTCTTCAAAACAATGTAAAAGGAAAAGATTTCAGCGGATTTAACGGAAAAATAATGAATGAAATATCATTATTTCAAAATGTGAATGGTGAAGAACAGTTTAATGAGAAGTTAACAAATAAAGATGATTTTGTATCGGCATTTCAAGTTGAAGGGAACACCGAAAGTGTTTCAGCTGAACAAATGAGTCAAATATATGATATGCTTGATACAGACGGTGACGGCAAAGTAAGTGAAAATGAATTAAAATTACTTGCATCATTAGGCGGTGAACCAAACGGAAATAAGATAGATGTAACAGATATTGTTGCATTGGCAAATTTGGCAGAAACAGGAAACCCGCAGGAAACCCAACAGACTCCTCCTGCAGAGAATATGCCCGAAATTCCTGCAGGAACAACCGTAAATACAGTATTAAAAAATGATGAAAGAATACAACAGGATGCAAACGGACAAAAATTTGTTACGGTAGAAAGCTGGTCTGATAACGGTACAGCAAATGATTGTCTTGAAGCTATAGTTGCAAACAGCTATGATTTGGCATCAATGGGTATTAAAGTCGGAAGCAGTGAATATAACGCATTGTTAAATGCAGTAATGGATGCAAATCCGCAAATATACGGAACGGCAGAAAGCGGCTGGCGTGAAGAAGTAGGCGGAGAAGGCAGAAATAATGCCGTATTGTATGACGGAGATAATATAGTACTTCCGAATTTCCAATATGTAAAACAGGCAGAAACACAGGCTGTACCTCAGGGATATGAAGGTGAACCTCCGACGGTAAATGAAGGAGGTGAACAAGTTCCGGCACATAATGATGATGTTCCGGCAGAACACGAGCCTGAAGGCAGCAAAGATGTTAACGACCGGCCTTCGTGGGCAGATTTCCAAAGATTAAATCATGAAAGCAACGATACATCACAACAGCCTTCGTGGGCAGATTTCAGACGTGATGATGCAAATACACCTTTCAAAGAAAGAGGATATAATGCAACGGATGTTAGAACAGCGACACGCTTAGGGCATTATGTAGCAAGTCATAGTGATGTTTCGGCCGAGGTTGCAGAAAGAATAAATAATGGTGAAGAACCGAGTAAAATTCTTGAAGATTTAGAAAATCGGGAATAGAAATAATAAAAGAAATAAAAACAGCAAAGACAAAACAATCGTCTTTGCTGTTTTTTGTTATGCAAATGTTATGTAAGCATTATATACATTGAAAAATATCCGAAAAATTCGTCTAATTAAATGATGATAACATTTTAACAAAAGTTTATATTATAAGACGGAGTATAATACATTGGAAATACTAAGAATAGATAAAGTTTTTTGCTGTTTATGCAGGTCAAAAAATTTACAAAAGTTAAAGTTAAATTTTAAAATGTTCAAGTTTTTGTCTAATGTGTCGATATGCTAAATGTTAAAGTTTTATAGGAGTGTAACTTATGAGTGAAAACAATTTCTTCAAATTGAACATGCAAAAATTGACAAATCCGTCAGAATTAGACAAAAATGTCAAGAAAGAAGAAGTACCCGTTCAGGAAGAAAATCAGGTTGATATTGAGGCGAAACCTACAGAAGTTAATAATACCGTAACGGTTAATGAAGTAGCTGATGGTGATGTTGAAAATACATCAAAAGCTATTACATCAGACGGTAATGCTTTATTTAACAATACGGTTGAAGATGAATACGGTGATGAAGTCAGCTTTTCAACAAGAGGTTCAAACGGTGAAGGTGTTTTAAATACACAAGCATCTTTGCTTGATACTATATCTGATGCAGCAAGCAGTGCATGGGGTGCTGTTGATGATTTCTTTACCGGACATGCACAGGCTGCTTCAGCCGGAGCTTTTCAGGCATCAAGTTCAGATGATGCAGGTATATCAACAAATTCATTAACATTTAATCCTGCGGATCATCCCGGTGCTGATGATTATGACAGAGCAGGATTTACAAATGATGAAGGTCAATATAAAGTTTATGAAACAAATAATCAAACTATAAAATCAGGAGCAGTTGTTGGAGTTGCACAAAATGGACCTGCCAGCACATCATCAGCAGGAGATTCACCTGAAGTAACAAATAATCAAACTATTGAAGCAGGAGCAAATGTAGGTATTGCATCTAACGGCGGAACTGTAAATATTCAAGGCGGTTTTGCAATGAATACCGGTGAAGGCGGAGCAGCTGCCGCAGGTAATGGAAATGCTGCCGCAGGTGTTATAAATGCGGCAGAAGGTGCTGAAGTCAATTATGCCGGAGTTACGGGCGGTTCGGTTCAACAAGCAATTGCGGGTGATAATTCTCATATAGATCAGGCTCTTGTAGATGATCACCAGCAAATTCAAGGTACGGTAAATGGTAATGTAACCGAATACGGTAATAACGGAAACGCAATAAACCATGGCGGTGCGGGATGTAATAAACCTCAAAATCAAGGATATGGTGATGATTCTTATAGTCAAGAATATAAACCTGCATCATCAAATAACAGATTATTTATAAATACAAATACCGTAACAGGCGGAGGAGGTACATATACTCCTTCAAGTCCAAATACAAATCAGCCGGTTAAAAATAATCCGGGATTAGGTGATTCCAGCGGAAGCGGCAGTGTACAACAAGGTCCTCAAGGGCCTCAAGGTCCTCAAGGTCCAAAGGGCGATCAAGGTCCTCAAGGTCCCAAAGGTGATACCGGTGCACAAGGTGCAAAAGGTGATACCGGTGCTGCAGGTAAATCTGCTTATGAAATAGCAAAAGAACATGGATTTACAGGCACGGAAGAAGAATGGCTAAAATCATTAAAAGGTAAAAAAGGCAATAATTGGCTTGGTATACTTGCCGGACTTGGTGGTGCCGGACTTGCATGGTATGCTATTAATAAAAGCGGCAAGAAAGGTGATACCGGTGAAAAAGGTGACAAAGGTGATACCGGTGCAGCAGGTGCAAACGGTGCTGACGGACGCAGTATTACAAATACGGTAGTTGATGATAAAGGTCAGGTCGTTGTTACATATTCTGACGGTTCAACATCTGTTGCAGGTACAATTAAAGATATTAAAGATTTCGTATATGATACGGAAACAGGAAATCTCACAGTTAATTATACAAACGGTTCAAGCCAGTTTATAGGTATGATTAAAGGTGATCCCGGTAAAGACGGTGAAAATGGTCAAGATGGTGCTGACGGACGTGGTATTAACTCAACCTCGGTAGACTCATCGGGTCACTTACATATCACATACTCAGACGGTTCAACGGAAGACAAAGGTGTTATCACGGGTGCTGACGGTACTTCTATCACAAGTGCAACTATCGATGCTTCGGGTCACTTACAAGTCGGATTATCCAACGGAACGACTCAGGAC
>CAJONH010000074.1 GCA_905235825.1 Candidatus Gastranaerophilales bacterium | reverse complement strand
TTTAAAATATTTTTTGTCTAATTCTCCGAAATCCACACCATTATTGAAATACGGAGTATATATTCATTATAATAAAACTTAACAATGAGAGAATTATGCAAAAAATGAAGAATAGGTTAATATCTTATTTTATATAAATTATATTTGTAATATAATGATAAGGATTTTAAGGAGAGTGTATGACTATAAATTTAGAACAAGAATTATTTACTGCTGTTGAAAAAAACACACCGGATTATATAAAAAATAATAAATATATAGATATTGATAATAAAAATGAGTTTATTTTCGTCCTAAAAAAAGAGCATCTTCTCCCTTATGATAAAAATAATAATCCAAAGGGTTTAAATCTTATTAATTGGCTGCAAAATTATGAAAAAGAAGCTGCTGTTTCCACTGCAGGTATAAGAGGTCCTCAAAATATACTTTTTCCTTATGATGTTCGTTTCCCTATTAATATAATGGGAATTATGCTTGCTGCTTATGCAAAAGCTCTTGTTGCAAAAGAAAAATATAAAGATAAAAAAATTTTAAAACTGGCAGGACGTGAAGTTCGTTATAACAGTGAAAAGTTTTTGGATTTAATAGCAAGAGTTCAAGCTGCTCAAGGTATTGAAACACTTGTTACGAATGAACGAAAAACTATGCCGATTTGGCTTGCTTCATTTTTATGCTTTAAACTTGATTTAACAGGGGGAGAATATATTACATCGAGCCACGGTATCAGCGTTAAAAATGCCACGAAAGATTTAAACTCTCAGGGAAGCCAGTATTTGCCCGAAGAATCAATGGAATTTGTAGATAAAATAAAAGAAATTTTTGATTATGTTAATAAAAACGGCAGTTATGAAATTAAAATTGCAAAATCCGATGATAAATTAATTAATGAACAATTTATGAAATCAATTAATAACGGGATTGATTTATATAAAGAATATCTTGAAAACGGTGTTGCAAATAAAGAAAATCTTGATTTAATAAAAAATTTAAAAAATAAAATTATTATTGAAAATGTAGGCGGCAGTGCATATAATACTTTGAGTAAAATTCTTGAAGGGTTTAAAATTCAAGATAAGTTTGTATGGCTGAATATTGAAGAAGACCCGTTTTTCCACGGCATCGGAAAATATAATACCGACCCTAAAGGAAATAAATGTTTTTATGATTATTCCGTTGATGCTACGGTAATATCAAAGAAAAAAGACGGAACTTCATATTTCCCCGTTATAGATACATTAAACTACGGAGAAAAACTTAAAAACTATCCTATCGGAACGGTTATTTTAATAACAGACCCTGATCACGACCGTCTTACCGTATGCCAGATAGAAAGCGGTGATAAAAAAAGTTATTTGGAACAAATCGGATTGAGCATAGCCGAACTTGGAAATAACAGAGTTCTTTGCGTTTATACAGCAAATCAATCTTTTTTATTAATTATGAATTTTTGGAAAGAGCAATTGAAAAAATCGGGAAAGTTTAATAATCATCCGAGATTTATAATTAAAACAACCGCAAGTGCAAAAAGCTGGGATGAATGGGCTGAGTTTAACAAAATAAAAGTTATAAATGTACCTGTCGGATTTAAAGAAATTGCAAATATAATGAAAAAAGTCGAGAAACAAATTATAGATAATCCGAATAAGGATGTGGTTATAACAGATGTATTCGGTAACGATATTAATTTGGGTAAAAATCCCCGTATGATATTTGGCGGTGAAGAATCAGGCGGTATGATTATAGGCAGTGAGGAGCTTATTAAATCAAAATCAGGCAGAATTGCAATAGCAATGCGTGAGAAAAGTGCTTCAGAAGCTATTATTATAGCTTCGGCTTTAGTTTCACATCTTGAAAAAAATAATAAAACTCTATCAGACGCAATGGAAGAACTTTTTAAAAATAATAAGATTACTGCAAAGTATGATATGAGAGAAGATATTTCATATTATAATGAGTCTGAACCCGATATTGAAAAGCTCATACAGGCTAAAAAAGAAGGAGAAGCAAAAAGAACCAAAAATGATTTGTTCTTTTTAACTCTTGCACTTGCTTTTTTTGAAGGAAAAATAACTCTTGAACAGATTAAATCAATATTTAAATCCGTTTTTAAAACGCTTAATTTTGAAAATTTAACGGATATTAAGTTTGTCGGTGACGGCACATACCTTAAATTTACGGATAAATTTATAGAAATTCGTCCTTCGGGGACAGATGCTAAAACAAAAGCGTACGGAGCAGGCTCGGATAAAAAAGATATTTCTGAATTTGCACGTATTTTAGGAAATTATTCGGGAGATTTAAATGATGAATATATTGCAATAATTTCAAAAGATTACTACAATAGTGCTAAAGAATTATCAATGAAAGAATATTTAAAATTTACGAATAAAGACTTTGATACAAGAGTTTTTGAAATACCTGATTATAAAAAAACGCTTAATATACAATAAAAAAGGAGAAGAATAATGGCTGATGAAGGAAAAAGACTTGCAACAATACCGAGAAATGCTACGGAACAATTGCAAATAAGTATTAAATCTTATAAAGAAAAAGAATATCTTGATTTAAGAATTTTTTATACAACGGATGAAGGTGCATCATGGCTTCCGACTAAGAAGGGTGTTACAGTTTCGCCGGATAATCTTGAACTATTGAAAGATGCTGTGGATGAAGCAATAAAAGAACTCACAACTCCTGCGGAAGAATAGAAATATATAGATGAAAGAAACTTATAATACAGGTTTCTTTCATTTTTTATAATTTAGAACAGCTTCGGAATATAATTTTATTCCTTCTGTTGAATTCGGATGTATATAATCAATCAAATATTTTTCACGAGGATATTTATCCAAATATCCGCCTATATGTTTATTCGGATTAATACATGTATCTCCGTTACTTTTTGACCATTTTTCAAGTTCTTTGGAATATTCTTCATTTAACAATAATTTCGTTTGATAAGGAATTTTGCTATAGAAAAAAAGGAAGACCGATATTCGGTCTTCCTTTTTCGTTTGATGACAGGATATTATTTATTATCTTTTTTATCGTCGTCATCATCTTCTTTTTCGGGATTTGCTTCATTTTCGCAATTGCCGTCGTTGTTTGAGTCATCATTGTTTGAGTCATCATTGTTTGAGTCATCATTGTTTGAGTCGTCATTGTTTGAGTCGTCATTGTTTGAGTCG
>CAJONH010000073.1 GCA_905235825.1 Candidatus Gastranaerophilales bacterium | reverse complement strand
TTATAATGAAGTATTATTAATTTCCGAAATTTTAGGTTATGAAATCGATTTTAAAAATATTCAAAATTCTTTAGTTTAATTTATAGTCTGTAGGGGGCTGTCTAAAAAACAAATTGGTTGACTATAGTCACTCCTACTTGCTTGATTTAGACAGAAGTTTTTATTTATATATTTTTTTATACATTTGATAGGTTCTGAAAACTTTTTTTACATAATTACGTGTTTCATCATAAGGTATATCTTCAATAAATTCATCGTAATCATCTCCGCTAAAGTTTTTTATCCATTTACCTATTGCTCCTTCACCACCGTTATATGCGGCAACAACATATAAATCATTATTGAATTTGTCTTTTAAATATTTTAAATAATTACTGCCTAAATACAAATTCGTTCTTATATCCTCTATATCGGCAGTATTTGAAGCATTTACTTTATTCAACATATAATTTGCGGTTTGCGGCATCAACTGCATTAAGCCTATTGCTCCTGTTCTGCTTCTTGCAAATTCATTATAATAACTTTCCTCTCTTATTATTGAAGCAATTAAAAAAGGGTCTACTTCCAATTTCTCACCTGAAATATTTATTTCATTTGTCATATATACCGGATATGCAAGTTTATATACAGCACTCATTATAGGTGCTTTTACTTCCATTTTTGCTATTTCATCACGGGCAAGCACTATTGAACGTGATTTTTTGCCTTTTTTAAACTCAAACCAACTTTCTACTATCGGATTTGAAAAATTTGCATCCAGCCATACTTCATAATCTCCCATATTGAACAGTGTATTGATAATTTTTAAATCTTTCAAATCAACATCAGATGTAGAAATAGGAAAATCAATTTCATAGTTTTTTAATGGCAGCTTGTTATTCTTTGATGTTATCCAAAAATCATGTTTTTTATCAAGGATGGCTTCTGCTCTTAATCCGTAATAATCATCAGGATATCTGGAAATTAACTTATTAAATATATTATGAGCTTCTATTGTTTTATTTTCTTTTAAATATGTTTTTCCCAGCCAAAATATTACTTTTGGAGTTGAATTAACTTTTTTATATGTTTTTAAATGCTTCATTGACAGTCTTTCAACTGAAAGATAATCCTTTTTTTTGTATGCATTCCATATTAAATTCCATAAGGATTCAGCAGCATATTTACTTTTGGGATAATTCTGGCATATTTCTCTGTAATATACTGAAGATTTTTCCCTTGAAGATATTTCTGCCAGCTTATAGAATACATAATCTATACCTTTCAGTTTATTTTCTCTGACTGTTTTTTCAATTTGCAGCCAGTTTTTAAATCTGTTTCCCGATAAATATGAAACATATATATTATAAATTTCGTTAAGTCTGTTTTCATCTGCCTGCTTTGCATAAGTTTTAATTCCGTCTTCAATAAGTTTTTTTGCAATTACCTTATTTCCTGCATAGTGATTTGACAGTACAAAATAATCCCAGCAATTTTCAATCGGAAGTTTTGAAAAGTATTCCAATGCTTCCTGATATTTTCTTTCGTCAAAATAAGCGGTTCCGATAAGTTTAATATCATTGTTTGAAAGTTCAACATTTAATGACGACAACTCTTTCGCACTTGCTATAATGTAATACTTATTTGAATTTTCTTCATTTAGTGCTATTTCCAGATACTCTCTAAAATAATCGGCAGCCTTTTCTTTATCAAAATTTTTTTCAATTAAACCAAGAAAAAATATTTCTTCTATATCTGAATTATCGGCATTTTGTTTTAATTTTTCAAAGTGAATTCTTGCATCTTCATATTGTTTTAAATAATAATAGCTTTTTGCAAGATTTAAACGTGCATTATTGCTAAATACCGAATCAGGCATTTTTTTCAGGAATAAATTATATTTAAGTGCGGCAGTTTTATAATCACCTATTTTTTGGGCACTTTTTGCTTGTTTGTACAATGCCATAGGATATAAAGGACTAATCCATTTTATTTTACAGAAGTTATAAAATGCATCAGGATAATTTCCGTCATTATAAAATTGAACACCTTGTTTATAATATACAGGGGAATTTTGTGTAATTTTATCGTTATATATTAAAACAGTAAATAAACAAGGAACTACTACCAGTAAAGTCCAAAATATGCATTGTAAATATTTCACTATTCTTATACCTGTTATCTAAAAATTAAAGATTATTAATGTATTATTACCTTTTATTGAATTATATCATAAAAAATATATTAAGCTAACCAAAAACACATTAAAAATGTCCGCCTAAAAGATAAAATTCACTGCAATACAGCCCCGAACCTATGGGAGAACAGTTTTTTTTCATTCTCGCATATTCTTTATCGTAGCCCAATGCTTTGATATTATGACTGAATATGTTTACAAAAAAGATATCATCCCCTATTTTGTTTGGTTTTTCCTCACCGTTAATATCTACAAACATATAATATAAAGGCTGTATTTCTTCATCATGTAAATGATTATTTTTTCTAAATGAAATAAATGAACCATCTTTGCATTTTAAAAATTTATCAAAATAAAACTGGCTGCTTTTAGGTACAGTTCTGCCATTTTTTCGTTTATATTTATATTTTTCATAAGGAATTAGATTATCGTCGGATAAATTAAAATAAATTTTCATTTGAGAAACAATGAGTTTATTTGCAATATCTTCATCAATATCAATGTTTTTTACTATTTCGCCTTCATGCATATCTGCAAGTGCAAAACAATAATTTAATTGTTCATACTGTGATTTCCATTTTGCAATTCTTTGTGCTTGTTCCATATCAAAAAGTTCAAACGGACAAACAGCAAAAATTACAAATATGATAATTGCCGCAACTGCAATTATATTGAATACACTAAATGAAAAATTATTCACTTTGCCAAATCCATTCTTCGTTTTTCTTTTATAAGTTCGTCATAAATCCATTCAGGTACAAAGTTTTTCCCCATGATAATAGTACCGTTATTCGGATTTGGTGCGTGAAAATCCGAACCGCCCGTTATAATTAATCCGTATTTTTCGGCAAGTGTAGAAAAATATTCAATTATAGCAGGAGAATGCTTTCTGTGATAAACCTCTAAGCCTCTTAAACCGAAATTCATCATTTCTTTTGTTAACTGGTCAGCAATATCAACATCAAACGGATGGGCAAAAACGGGGATACCGCCTGCATCATAAATAACCTCAACAGCATCAAAAGGAGAAACCGTTTTTCTTTGTACATAAACGTTAGAACTGTCATTTATATATTTATTATAGGCTTCAATAACACTTGCAGTTCCGCCTGCATTTGTAATAGCTTTTGCGATATGGGGTCTGCCTATACTTCCGCCTTCTGCCACTTGTTTTACTATACTGTCATAAGTAATTTTTATACCGGCTTTTTTACCCAGCAATGTAATAATTTCTTTAGTTTGTTTAATACGAGCCTGCTGTTGTGATTTAATCAATTTTTGGAAATCACTGTTTTGCAAGTCCATAAAATATCCTAAAATATGAACTTCATAGCCCTTATAAATAGTATTAATTTCAACTCCGGGGAGTATTTCAATCGGTTTATCTTTTGCATAATCGCAAGCTATTGCGTATGAAAGCACGTTATCGTGATCGGTAACGGCAATAGCTTCAAGTCCTGCATCCAAAGCGGTATCGACTACTTTTTCAGGCGAAAAAGCACCATCCGAATAGGATGTATGGATATGTAAATCGACTTTCACTTCCTTATCCTTTCATATCTGTATTTTCCTCATTAATAATTTTTTCATTAATTCTTTTTATTGACTCGGCATTTCCGCTTAAACAATCAATAACGGCTTCTACACCATTGATTTGTAAAATGCCCGACTCCGCAACCTCTAATCTTTCAGGTATTGCACTAATTAATCTTCTTACGGATATTTCATAATCCATTCCGATTACGCTTTCAAAAGCACCGCAAAATCCCGCATCGGATATATATGCACATTTATTATTATAAATTTGCTCGTCTGCTGTTTGAATGTGCGTGTGAGTTCCTGCTATGAAAGAAACTCCTTTTTGTGCATAATATTTAGCTATACTTATTTTTTCGGCAGTCGCTTCTGCGTGTATATCCATAAATATTACATTTGTTTCTTTTTTTATTTCTTCTATCGCATTATCTACAAGTTCTATATAGGAATCTACAGTCCCCATAAAAGTCCTGCCAAGAACATTAATAACTCCTATTTTCACTTTTGGAGTTTCAACAATCATATAGCCTTTACCGTGAGTGCCTTTCGGATAATTAATAGGACGAATAAGTTTTTCAGCTTCATCAATATATGTAAAAATTTCACGCTTATCCCAAATATGATTTCCTGAAGTAAAAAAATCAATTCCGTAATTAATAAGTTCATTATAATTTTTTTGCGTTAAGCCAAATCCGTGGGAAGCATTTTCAACATTTGCAATAATAAAATCAGGTTTATTTTCGTTCAATGAAGCAATATAATCCCTAACGGCATGCCTTCCGGGTTTGCCGACTATATCGCCTAAAAACAATATTGTAATTTTATTTGTCATTATTTTTCCGGTTTGAATTTATTTTGCCCTGACTGTTGTCAGGGCAAAAATTACTTAGCTACTTCTGTCACTCTTATTTCTCTTACAACAGTTACCCGTATTTGACCGGGGTAATCAAGCTCATCTTCAATTCGTTTTGCTATATCCCTTGCAAGTCTTGCAGAAGCCACATCATCGAATTTATCAGGCTGAACAACAACTCTGACTTCTCTGCCTGCTTGAACAGCAAAAGATTGCTTAATTCCTTCATAACTGAGTGCTATTTCTTCAAGTTTTTGAAGACGTTTAATATAAATTTCCAATGTATCACGTCTTGAACCGGGGCGTCCTGCCGAAATTGTATCAGCCAATTTTACAAGAACAGCTTCTATGGTTTTTGCCGTAACATCGTCGTGGTGAGCTTCAATTGCGTGTATAATATTTTCCTTTTCGCCGTACTTTCTTGCAAGTTCAACACCTAATTCTATATGAGTCCCTTCCTGCACCTGATCGACTGCTTTACCTATATCGTGAAGGAGTCCTGCACGTTTTGCCACTTTAATATTTGCACCTATTTCGGCAGCAATCATGCCTGCGATATGACCAACTTCCAATGAATGCTGTAAAACATTTTGACCGTAACTTGTTCTGTAATACAAACGTCCGAGGGTTTTAATAAGTTCTTTATTAAGGTTCATAATGCCCATTTCCATAGCAGCATTTTCACCTTCTTGTTTAATTTTATTTTCTATTTCTTCTCTGGCTTTATTAACCATTTCTTCTATACGTACAGGGTGAATACGTCCGTCAGCAATTAATTTTTCAAGAGCCAGCTTTGCAATTTCACGTCTAACAGGGTCAAAACACGAAAGAACTACAGCTTCAGGTGTATCATCAATAATTAAGTCTACACCTGTTAATGTTTCCAGAGTTCTTATATTTCTTCCTTCACGACCGATTATACGACCTTTCATTTCATCCGAAGGCAGACTGACCGAAGATACGGTTGATTCTATAACTTGATCAATTGCACAACGCTGCATAACCGTTGTCAAAATTTCTTTTGCTTTTTCATTTGAAACTTCTTTTATATGATTTTCATTTTCACGTATTAAATTATTAGCTTCCTGCTGCAAGTCATTTTTCAACTGTTCAAGCAGTAGATTTTTTGCTTCTTCACTTGACATGCCGGAAATTCTTTCTAATTCAGTAGTTTGTTTTTGAATAACTTCAGCCAAATAATCTTCTTTGTCGAGAACATTATCCATTTTTTGCTGCAATTCAGCTTCTTTAACCGCAATTGAATGCTCTTTATCCTCTAATGCTTCTTCTTTTGTTATAAGTTTTGCTTCAAGTTTTGAAAGTTCTTGTCTGCGTTCTTTAGCCTCTTCCTGAAACTTATCAATATCTTTTTGAACGGCTTCTTTAGCGGCAATCATTGCTTCTTTTTTATAAAGGCTGTTTTTTTCTTCCAAACCTTCCTGTAAACGTTCTTTTTCTTTCTGTCCTCGTTTGGAATCAACAAAGAAAATCAAACAAATAACTAACAGAAAACCTACAAGCATAACTAAAGTATTACTATCTAAGCTAATTGTCCTATACCTCGTTCTTTCTAAAGGCACATAGTAATGCACTTATATAAAAATATAAATTTAATCTTTTTTATGTTGTTTTTATGTTTTTATAAAATATTTATATATTCTATTAATCATAGTTGTTATTTTATCATACATAACTGTTTTTTACCAACTTTTTTTGAAATCCAATATTTATTTCATATAAACAATATAAGCTATATATAAACAATATGTAAATTTTTGTAAAATAATTGTCTGAAAATCTTAAGGGGGGGGGGGAATTGCCGATACTAAACTTATATTAGATTAGTGTACTCTTACCAAGCAGAAAGGAAATTAAAAAATGACAACTATAGGTTCAGGTTTAAATTACCGTGATATGGGAATTAAAGGGAAAGAACAAATAGGTTCCGATGTAAAAGCAAAATCTTCAAATAAGGTTGATTTAACAGATGGCGGATTATCAAAAGCCGATTTGAAATATTTAGATACAAATAAAGACGGTGTTGTTTCTGAATCGGAATTTAGAAAAGGGTTAAAAAAAGCAGGATTAAAAAATAATGAAATTACAGCATTTTGGAGTAATATAACAGGTACACAAAATAAAGGTGCAACTGCAGGAGCAGGTTCAGTAGGAAGAACAGGTTCAACAAAAGGAGCTACATCAGGTGCGGGGGTCACGTCAGGAGCAGGTTCAACAAGTTCGACAAGTTCAACAGGTTCAACAAGTTCGACAAACTCGACAAGTTCAACAAGTTCGACAAGTTCAACAGGTCCAACAAGTTCGACAGGCAGAGCAGGTGCGACAGGTTCTACGGCAAGTACGGGTTCGGCAAAAGGTGCAGGTTCCACAGGCAGAGCAGGCT
>CAJONH010000072.1 GCA_905235825.1 Candidatus Gastranaerophilales bacterium | reverse complement strand
CTTTTAAATACATTAAATATGAAGTTATGCATTTATCGGAATTTTTTGAAAAAGCATCTCTGCCTACAAGTTTAAATTTATTTATGCCTATTTTTGCATAATTTTCAATTTCCCAAGGGAAAATATGAGTACCAATAACAAGGCTATGTATAGGATATTTATAAACAACGGCATTGCAAAAATATGTACCGAAAGCTCCTGATAAACAAATTTCATTATTTATTACAGTATCTTTATCAATATCAATTAATTCATGAAATGTTCTGTGCGGACAGCCTTGCAGACAGGCTTCATTCACCATTAATTCCATTTCAATATTCGGATATTTTTTTCTCAAAATTTTTAATAATTTAAAATTTTTATTTATATCATGACCTGGGATAATTTGTTTTACCTCAGGATGAAAATATAAAAAATTCTGATACTCCCAAATAGTTTTGTAATCTAAGGAAGTTGAAGCAAGTATTGTAAAATTTTTATAGTGATTTGAAATATAAGACATTAATTGAACAGAGCCAACTCTTAAATTTTTTACGCCTATTTTACGTAACTCGTTTAATAACAATTCCAGCTTTTCTAATTGTTTAACAAAAAAAGGATTTTCAATATCTAAGGGTCTTGGTGAATTTAACAGATAAATAAAATCAATATTTTTGGATAATGTATATTCCATTAAACTTTTCCAATAATTCCACTCTGAGTTTTGTAACATTAAATTACGGCTTTGTTCAAAGCCTGTATAAAACTCACAGGTTGAAGGCAGACCGGCATATAAACTTGTTATTTTACTTTTTTCTGTTTCTTTATTGATATCAAGTATTTTGTTTATATCTTCAATAGTATATGGCATTGGAACTGAAAAACAATACATGTTATATCCTTTTAACTTTTATTTTGCTGTTACAGGGCAGGCTTTAGCCTGCCAATATTTGTGATTTCATTGCTCGGTAGACTAAAGTCTACCCTCGTACTGAAATTGATACATCATAGATTTCATGTTAATTAACTGCAAAATCTCGAAAAAGCAGCAGAACCGCAAAGGTTATAACCTTCTCGTCCTTCACAGCCGTAAGCACCATCACCGCAGGTACAAGCTACTCCGCCATAATATGCGGGGTCGCAGTATGATTGTGCATGGCAGCTTTTCGATGCATCTCTTGAACAAGTACCAAGCCTGAAAAAATAATGACACCTGTATGAACCGTCGCCACAGTTAGAACACCATGTACAGCTTATTAAATCATCGTAAAAGTTATCAACTTCATCATTTGTTAATTTATCTATCGATTCAAAATCCATATTTTACCTTTCTAATTTCATTAAATTTCCGAGTTTTATGTTCCAATCTATGTCAAAATTCACAAATCCCGAATACGGTGTAAAAGTTAATTCGTTAAAATAAATTTTATTATTGTAAATCATCCAATCTACCCTCACAAAATTAAATTTTTCCGACAGCTTAATCGATAAATCAACCGTTTGTTTTATTATGTTATCAACTTGAGAATGTATAATAAATTCTTTTTCGATAAATTTAAAACTTATATTGTTAAATTTTTCATCATACATACTGATATCGACAGGGGAAGTATTGTGAATTTTCTTTATTAATTTTACATTTCCATTAAAGCAATAAATTTCAGTTTCATAAAATGTATCAATTTCACTCCCTATAAATTCTTCAATAATAATTTTAGGTGTTATATTTCTGTAATTCAGTTCAAACCCGCCCCAAAAACTGTAATCCTGTTCAAGCCACCCTGTCATGTTTCTTTTTACTATATCGAACAATCGTTTGTTTTCTAGAAATTCTTCTTTGTTTTTTATTATATACTGCCACTTGCACCCGTGATTACACTTGATTACAAAGGAATTGGGCAGATTTTCCCAATCTATTTTGTCAAAGTAAGTTGAAACATCTTGTTTTGGTTGACTAAAGTCAACCCTGCTGCTGTTATAAAGATTCTTCACCCCTGAATTGACATCGGGTTCAGAATGACT
>CAJONH010000071.1 GCA_905235825.1 Candidatus Gastranaerophilales bacterium | reverse complement strand
TTTAAAATCATACTTCAACGGCAGTTTCTCTCCCGTTCTATATTTAAAAATTTTTGCCAAATACTTTGGATATTCTTTTTCATCTAAATTTTCAAAAAAATAGTAATCATAAGGCGTATGTTTCATTTTATGCAAATTTATTAAACTAAAAAAAATTCTAATTAATGCCTTCATAATGTTCTTAATATTTTTTAACTTTATATACTTATTTACGTAGATTATATACCTAAAAACATGGAATATTGTATTTTATAAGTGGATTTTTGTCAATATGTTTTTAAAAAAGATAAAATATTACTATGGGAATAAAAGAAGATATAAAATCTATTCTTGCAAAAGAAGCAATAACAATGAAAAAACTTTCCGAAATATTAACAGAACAAGGAAAGAAAACTTCTTATAAAAGTTTATCAAACAAACTAAAAAATAAAACAATAAAATTTGAAGATGTTCGTTATATATTGAATATTTTAGGTTACGATATAGAGTTTAAAAAGAAAGTTTAATTTTTTTAAACTAAATAACATATCATATACAAAATAAAAATGGGACTTATATATAACACTGACCAATTTTTAAACATGGTCATACTGCTTAAGCCGAAGTATCTCATATCTGCTTTATTTATTGTCATTGAGATGTTTTACATCGCTCAACATGACAAATTTTGACCGGTATTGTATATAACTTTCATAAAAATATACTTGAAATTAAAAAATTTATATGATTAAATAAGAATGTAAGCGTCTGTAGCTCAGCTGGATAGAGCAATTGCCTTCTAAGCAGTGGGTCGAGGGACGAAAATCGATAAAAAATTTGACAATTAAATAAAGTTTTAAATGCGTCTGTAGCTCAGCTGGATAGAGCAATTGCCTTCTAAGCAATGGGTCGAGCGTTCGAATCGCTCCAGGCGTATTTTTTTATCTCAAAATGCTCAGAGTCGCAAAAAAGTTGCAAAAAATTTTGCGGAATTTTCGTAGAGTGAAGTCACCCAAACATCATTTTAAGGGTGCGAACTCGAAGTAATAAAAAAATCCACTGGAACGCTCAAAGGTGTTAACAGCATTATGGACACCTTTGAAAAGTGGAAGCAAGGATTTTAATGAAGAAAATTCCAAGACATTATAATTCTAATGTAACAAAAATTTAGTATAATTTGTATAAATTTTGATAATTCATACGGCTGATTATATGGAAACTTTTACACATTGCATAAGCATTTATATATGAGCAGGTGAAAATGTGCGATACAGGACGCCGTAACAGCTCCATATTTAGACCATATAACTTTAATTAATATTGTTTTAATAAAAAAATACCTGCTCAAATCAAGCAGGCAAAATATGATTGCAAAATGCTCATATTATTATGTCCCAAATCTCTTGATATTATCTTTGCTTTCAAGAGATGTATTTAAAATATCATCAAGCATATTCACACATTTTTCATTAATTTCAGGCAATAAATGAGTGTACCTGTCCATTGTTAATTTTATTGTTGAGTGTCCTAATTGGTGCTGCACATATTTCATATCAGCACCTTTAACGAGCATTAAACTTGCATAAGTGTGTCTAAGGTCATGAAATCTTATTTCTTCAATGCCTGCTCTTTGCAATGCCGGTTTAAATCTTCGAGAGGTCATGTTTTTAGGATTTTGGTGTCTGCCGTTTTGATTAGGAAATACTAAATTTAATTCACTGTGAGGACAGGCAAGACGCCATTCTTTAAGGACTTTTACAAGTTCTTTACTCATATCAACATATCTTGCTTTGTTTGATTTTGGCGTCCCTACCCTGTTATGTGTAAAATTCTTATCAACTTTGATTTTGCATTTTATCCAGTTTATTGAATCCCATGTTAAACCCAGAAGCTCGCCTTCTCGCATTCCTGTAAATAATGCTGTAAATAAAAGGGGGTAAAAATCAGGATATACCTGCTTTGTCTTTGATAATAATACTTGTACTTCTTCTGTCGATAATGGTCTCATATCAGGAACTTCTTCTTTTAATGATTTTATTCGTGCTGCGGGATTTACATTTACTACCCCGTTTTCAATCATAAAATTAAAAATATTTCTTATGAGTTTTGTGTATTTATTTACCGTTGAATTTGACCTTCCTGTATTTAGTTTTTGTTTAATAAATTCTCTAATCATAATAGGGGTAATATCAACAAGCTTCATATTGCCTAAAAATGGATTAATATGTGTATTCAAATAGCTTTTATACCCTTCTTGAGTCGAATATTTGCAATTTATAGAGGCATGAAGCTGCATAAATTTTTCTGCTGCTTCTTTAAAGGTCATTTTAGAATCAAAAGTGCAATTGCCGTTTTTTAATTCTTCTTCTAATTTAGATTGTGCTTTTATGGCTTCTTCTTTTGTTTTAAAACCTTTTTTAGTTTTTCGTCTGCCTTGAAGGTCTTTGTAATCAAATTCCCAATTGCCCGTTTTTGGACTTTTTCTTATTGCTGCAATCATATTTTAAATCCCTTTTATTTTTAATTTAACGTGTTTTGAAAGTGTTTTAAGCCCTTTCGCAAACTTTCGCTAACGTAAATTTAAAATTATTCGGCACTGCGAAAGCACCGTGCTGTCGCGGTGCTGCAGTGCTTCTGCTTATATGGTTATTCGTCATTAATAGTATTAGCTTTAATAAATTCATTAATGTAATCTTGCGAAAACAAAACTCTTGAGCCAATTTTGACGTGTTTAATCTTCTTTTTATGCACCCACCTGTAAAGCGTACTTATTGAAATATGTAAATAACCAGCTGTTTCTTGAACATTAAAGAGATTATTATTCATTGTTGACCCCTTTATTATCAAGAGAAGTATTTATCATATTTTGAGCTTTTTCCATACCATTAGCAAAGATACTGTCATTAGTGGGAGGTAACTCGAAATCTTTGTCCACAAGTTCAATTTTATATGACTTATGATTTGCACGTTCTTTGTAAATCGTTATTTTAACATCATTTGAGATATTTCCCTTAATATTCGCTATTCTACGTGTGAGTGATTTGACACTTTTGTATTTTGTCTTAAATTCAGGTATATTAAAGTTATCTTCATTTGCAATACCAAGAAGTGCTTGATGCAATTCAAATCCTGATATTTTATGAGGATTAAATTGTTGTTTTGCAAAGATTTTGAGTATATAAACAAGGCTGTCTTCCTCAACTGCAAAATCTTTTTGTACTTCACATACTTTATTTAAAATACTTTCAAATTCTTCTTTTTTACCTAATGAATCAAATATTCGCAAACCAAAAACAGCAAAGTCTGCTATTCTAAATTTTGTTTTATATTCATTTTCTTTTGTTGTTTCGATAGCTTTTAAAACTTTTTGAAGTTCAAGTATAATAAATGACATTATTTCATTACGATTTGTTATTACTTCTTTCATAACAATATCTTCTGCAATATAATCATCTTTTCTTACAAGAGGAATACATATAAGCCTGTCTGCTACATCATCACGAGTAAATTGAGGTGTTCTTGAGGTTAATGCGAGATAGTTTTTTGCAGGAAGTTTAACACTTTCATTGTCTGTATAAAGTTTTCTTTTTTCTATTGTTTGCCCTGTTGCAGTAGAAGCAAGTTTATCATTAAGCCATGATTTGCCTGTATCAACATTATCAAGTATTACGAGGTGATTATTTGTAACAAGTGTATCAAAATCTTCAGGTTTGTTTGGCAAGGGGGTAACATTATATTTTGAGCCGAATAGAATTATTCCCATTCTTTTTAATATTGATGTTTTTCGGCTTCCTTTTTCCCCTACAGTAACGAGCAAAACTTTAGAAGGCATAATAGAATGAAAGAATGTAGCTAAAAACCAGATAAAGAGAAGTGTTTTGTACTCATATTCAAATAATATTCCTGTTTCTGTATCAACGTTCATTGAAGAAGAAACGAATTTTTCAAAGTAATTAGTTGAATTATCAATTTTTACGAACTCAAAAGGTTCATAATCAGGCTTATAATTAAACATAATACCTTCATCGCCGTTTTCAAGTTCTTCAATGTCTTTTGTTGTAATTTTATAAACAGTTTTATCATTATTAGAAATGAAAAGAGCATTGCTTTTTCTTTCATAGTGACAAAAATTATGTGTTTCAATAGGAACACCATTATCATAGGCATACGTTGATACTTCGTTCACAACGTAGCCATAATAATCTTTTGCGGCATTAACACCCATTCGATTTAATAATCTTTTTAGCTGTTCATCTGTGCTTATTATTGGTATAATTTTTTTATCATCATTAAGAAAAATATATGAATAGTTATTATCTTTGAAAAATTTACCTCTTTTTAAAAGCTCTTTTATAATTGTTAGAGATACAAGCTGGCATTTATCAAGATTAACGTAATTACTATTTTTCATAAGACTTATAATTTCTGCTTTAATACCGCGAAATTCTCTATTATAATATTTTATTCCTTTAAATAAATTACAAATAGCTTCATAACATTGTTTTTTATCTTTATAACTGTTTATAAATTCGTCAATATCTTTAATTCCTTCGGGTGTTGTCAATCCAAAAACTCCGCTTTTTTCTTTTGCTTTATTTAAAACATTTTTCCCCGCTTCATCATTATCATAAAGAATACAAAAACTTTTAGCTTGTAGTTTTAATGCTGTATCTATATCACCATTTGCTCCGCCTATCGCACAAACTTCAATATTTATATTCATATTTTTAAAGCAGGAAACTAAAGATAGCTGGTCAAATTCCCCCTCAACAATGATTAATCCACTGTTTAATTTTTTAAAACTTTTATTTTTTCCAAACTCATCTATCGAAAATATTTGGGAATTAAAAACACCTGCTTTATCCTGTACTTTTAAAATTTGGAATGTTTTTGTATCTATATATGGTCTTCTGCTTTTAATTTGCGTAATGAGGCCATTTTCATCCCGGTAGAAAAATAAAAGTCTTGCCTTATTATCATTTATAAATTGTTTTAATTTTTGGATAAATTCTTCAAGTTCTTTTAATTTTATCTGTAATTTTCCTTTTTTCTCGGCGTCTGCTGTATTTTCTATTTTATCTTTTAATTCTTGAATTAAATCTTCATTTTCTTTTAAAACGTCATACAGTACATCACAAGCACCAACATCAGAACATTTTAAAATAAGTTCGGGAATGTTTCTTGTTTCATGTGCGTACACAAAAGCCTGAATATATTCGCCATTAATTTCTTTAAATAAATATTTCTTAGAATGCTCAAAAAATCTATCTGAGACAATAATTCTGTAATCAACTCCATGATTAATCATATTAAGATTTAAATATAATCCGCATGAAGGATGAAAACATTTTGCTTTTTCTAAATTATCACCATACAGGCAAAATGTTTTGTGTCCGCATTTTGGACACTCTTGTTTCTTTTTGTTCATATTAATTGCTTTTCTGTATTGAGTTTCACAATACACCTTTAAATTTTGATAAGTCATAATGACTCCTTTCTTTCCCAATGGGAACTTAAATAACCACTTGAAGCAACTGTGTAATGCTTGACATAATTTATAGTAAACTGATATTGTATTGGTGATAATTCTTATTTGAGGAAAGTGAGATAAAATGAAACATGAAAAATTAGCAAAAAATTTTTTTAAATGGTATGAAAAAGAATACAAAAAAGTCTGGGATGAATGGCATGGAATTAATATACCGGAAGATATTCTTCAAAAACTAAATCTAGATGATGATGAATATTATAATAAATATGTAAAACCATACTTAAAGCTTAATAAAGAGCAAATAAAAGGAGCGTTAAAATTTTTAGCAGGATGTTTGCAGGATAAATTAACTCCCCAGCCTTCACCTTTTTGTTTATCTTTAAAAATTGATATAAGTCCAAAAATTAATGCACTTGAATGGCTGCTCGTTCATATTGCAGATTTAAAATATTTTGAATTTAATGATTTCTTAAAAAGTAAATATAAGAAACCATATAATCAATGTCTTATATGCGGTAAACCTGATTATTATGAAATAGAAACCGCGGCTGATAAAATCCAAAAAAAATATTTTACTCACAAAAAGAAATACTGTCATAAAAAAGGCTGCACAGAGGATAATTCTAATCCTCGCGAACACGTTGAAGGCTGTCATTATAAAGAATGGGCTCGTTTAAAAAAGACAATGAATCAAAAACTAACAAGAATATTAACTAAAATTAAAGAATATGAAAAAGACAAAAATTTAATAGATGATGAAAAAACGACCAAAATTAAAGAAGCTGAAAAAGAATACTATAAAGTATTTGAAGATTTTTATTTAGAGCAATATAAGAAGAACTGCAAAATATTCTACACTATTCGCAAAAGCGAAAAAGATGAAGTCTTTGATATACGCGAATTTTAATTAAAACTTTTGTAAAACAAATTAACTAAACTAACCAAACTAATCGGTGTGTTTGGTTAATTTGGTTAGTTTAAAACTTAAAAATTATTTAAATGCAGATAAATACAGAGAGAAATATATCATCAACAACACCTAAAAAGAAAAAATAATAAAGCTATTAATTTTAAAGAATTTCATATATGAGCATTTATTATTAACATATTCCAGAAGTAATACATATTATTATGAAATAATAATTTTTTTATTTTTATGTCTAAATGCTTGTATAACAACAATATTAAACCAAAAGACGCCGATATAAAAGGAGGAAAAGGCTATATTATACTATGTTATATTGTATTTTTCGCAAAAAGATATATATAATGAATCTGCTAGAGATATAATTTCTTTATTATTACTTTGAATACGTGTATACAAAAAAGCAACTTCTAAAACATCAATTCCCATGACAAACCTGGTTAAAAGATATTGAAGAAAATCAGTTTCTTCTACAATACCAAAATTATTTCGTTTTGATATTACCAGAATATTGTCAACCAATTGCGGAATATATGGATATAATATTATTGAAGATTTTTTTGCATTCTTTATGTATTGATATGCAAACTTTATCAAAGTACTGCGTTTATTCATTCCAACACTCAGCATGCCAATAAGTGCTAAGAATAATTTTATTATACAAAAAATTACAAAAATTATTGCTAAAATAAAAAGTTTTATCATAATTTATATTTCCTTTTATACAGCGTGTCGTTTTCTCATATATAAGTCAAATTCCGGTTTGAATTGCATTTTTTGGTAATTCCATGCTATATAAGTTAAAAGTTCATTAAATAAATCGGGATAAATTATTTTAACTGTCTGCACCAAATCTTGAAGTCCTTTTTTACTTCTTTTTGCTCTTAAATCATCATAAATCATGCATATTGTTAAATATAAAGCTTCTCGTCTATCTTTATGTTCTTTTATTCCTATAATATCGGCATTTAAAGCAATATGAGAAATAAAATCAAAATCTTTATTGTAATTTCTAATGAAGTTTAATAATTCAGGATAATGCTTATTTATAATTAAATAAACCTTACTCAATGCTTGAGGTTTATCTATAGCAGGATTAATATTTACTACATCAATTAATGAAGTAACAGAAAAAAATATACTTTCTAAATCATTAGTTCCTTTTGTCTGTTTCATTTCATTGGCAATGCGTTCAATTTCTTTAATATTTATCATTTGAATAAAATGTTCATTAAATGATTTAATATTAATATTTTCATTTATTCTATATGATTTGTTTTTATTCGGGTTATAAAAAATAGACAAAAATGTGAAAATAATAATTAATATAAAGAAAAATTCCATGTTATACCTCTTGTTTTATTAAATATCTTTTGGAATTTGAAAAAAGCTGCTGCTATCTTTAACATAATTAAGTCTTTACTTTAGCTTGCTTCTTAGCCTGTTTTTTTAAATACTTTTGACGATTTTTTTCTTTTAATTTACACTCTTTCAAAAGATTTTTATAATACAATTTTTTTTCTTCCGGATTTTGAATTTTCTCTGCTTCTTTTAAACCGGCAATAAATTTTGCTTTTCTTCGTGCATAGCTCATTTGCTTCATTTTAGAAGCTGAATGACAAATC